>DKOG01000159.1 GCA_002469915.1 Bacteroidetes bacterium UBA7368 | reverse complement strand
AGCTTTGGCTTCGGCAGCAGGTGCATCTTCAGCAGCCTGAGCAGCATTCGCTGCTTCTTGTTCTGCCCGAGCTTCTGCGGCAGCAGATTCACGCTCGGCTTCAGCCGCTGCAGCAGCAGCTTCAGCTTCTTCCTTTGCCTTGGCAGCTGCCAATGAGCGCTCTTTTGCAAGCTCAGCAGCTTTTTCAGCGGCGCGTTTTTCTTCGTCTTTCAACGCTTTTTCGCGACGCTCAGCTGCAGTCATTTTGCCTTTAGCTGATGCTTTCTCAGCGCGTGCAGCCTGATGGGCTGTTACGGCTGCTGTAATTTCGTCGGCGGATTTTTCCTTACGACGCATGTGCAACGCCAGCATAATACCTTCTTTGCTCAACAAGGAGCGTACGGTATCTGATGGTTGTGCACCGGCCTCAAGCCAATGTAAAATCCGGTCGTTTTTGAGACTCATTGTCGCTGGCTCATCAAGAGGAGCATAGCGACCGAGGTCTTCAATGTACCGTCCGTCTCTCGGGCTGCGGGCGTCCGCTGCCACGATTGCGTATATCGGGCGCTTTTTGCGTCCCATTCTTCTTAGTCGAAGCTTTACCACTGTTTCTAACTTAAGGTGATAGTTGGTTTGTGATCTACAAGCATTTGGCTTAAGCCCGGCCACCCATCATGGAAGAGAGATCAAGCGACCTTCCCTTACCCATCAGTTTGGTCATTGTCTTCATCATTTTCTTCATGTCACGAAACTGCTTTAAAAGCTGATTCACTTCACGAACTTCGACACCGGCACCGCGCGCTATGCGACGACGCCTACTGCCATTGATGATTTCTGGTTGCTGCCGTTCATCTTTAGTCATGGAATAAATGATCGCTTCAATATGCACGAATGCATCATCTTCGATATCCATATCCTTGACCTGACGACCGACACCGGGAATCATGCCAACGAGATCCTTCATGGATCCCATTTTTTTCAAGCGATTGAGTTGATCCAAAAAATCTTCAAGATCGAATTTCTCCGAACTGATTTTCTTCTGAAGCTTCTCCGCTTGGGACTGATCAAATTGCTCCTGCGCTTTCTCAACAAAAGAGACAACGTCTCCCATACCAAGAATGCGTTGCGCCATCCTTTCTGGATAGAAAGGAGTTAGCGCATCCAGTTTTTCACCGGTGGATGCAAATTTGATAGGCTTCTCAACAACCTTCCGGATAGACAATGCGGCGCCGCCCCTAGTGTCTCCATCGAGTTTGGTGAGAACAACTCCGTCAAAATTTAGCTGTGAGTTGAACTCAACAGCCGTATTGACGGCATCTTGACCAGTCATAGCGTCTACAACGAAAAGAATCTCGGAGGGGTTAACGGCACTTTTAATGTCCGAAACCTCCTTCATCATCTTCTCATCCACATGAAGTCGACCGGCCGTATCAATAATCAGGATATCTCTCGCTTGTTGACGAGCTGCTTTTACAGCTTCGCGCGCAATGCGCACAGGATCCTGAACAATTTGGCCATCTTCCTCAATTGAGTAGACAGGTACTCCAACAGACTCAGCGAGCGTTTTCAACTGATCCACAGCTGCCGGACGGTAGACGTCAGCTGCTGCCAGCATGGGGGCTCGGCCAAGGCTTTTAAAGTGGTGTGCTAACTTACCGGTAAAGGTTGTTTTACCGGATCCCTGCAAACCAGCGATTAGAATCACGGTCGGAGGCTGAGTAGAGAAATTGATATCCTCTTGCTCTCCTCCTAGGAAATAGACAAGCTCGTCGTAAACAATCTTGACTATCTGTTGACCGGGAGATACCGCATTGAGCACTTCGGAGCCCAGCGCTTTCTCTTTTATCCGATCGGTGAAGTCACGAGCGACCTGATAATTAACGTCAGCATCCAGCAAAGCACGCCGAATTTCGCGCATACTCTCCGCGATATTCAGTTCATTGATTTTGCCTTGGCCACTGAGTGACTTTAAGGCTCCATCAAGCTTTTCTGAAAGACTGTCGAACATCAACTATTGCCGTTCTGTAGATTCAATTCCGTTTTGCAGGGTGTCTTTTGGTGCATTTACATGCAAAAAGGCACAGACGAGTAAAAGTACCGTTTTGCGGACCAGAAACCAACGTTTGTGGCCTTTGAGATTCTCGAGAGACCGGAAGATGAGCGCCATTCAGGCCAAATCCACTGTATCTTCATTGCCTCGAAGGATATCCAGGGTCTCTATTGCATGTCCGAGGTGAGGTATAACGATGGACCTTCCGACTACGAGAGCGATATTCCTATTGTTCAGTTCAGCATCTGATACGCCGCATTTCACTGCTTCAATCAAATGGTAATCTATACAGTCACTACATCTAAGCACCATCGAAGCTACCAGACCCAATAACTCTTTGGTTGATTTGTCAAGGGCACCGTCTTGATAGGCTTTCGTATTTCGGTTAGAAAAACGCTTGATGCCCAAATGAGCGTGATCGTTTGAGATGCGATCATTCATTTTTTCTCGGTGCACCTTGAAAGCTTCCACTGTCGCTGTCAAATGCAGCATGTTCGGGGTTATTTTCCGAGGACATCAGCCGTACCGTTTTAAATGCACACAAAAGACGAACATAGACTTCGGATCCAAAATTGGCGTTCCTCGCTGAGCCAACACACTTGGAAAGCCATGTCCGAAGCTATTTGTCACAATTTATACCAGTTAGACATCCTCTCCTCGGCCAAACGGATCCATTCATTCTGGCCATTGCTTGCCAAAAATGAAGTCGACATCAGGCCTCTCCTTCGAAAGCTTACCCGAGATGGAGTAAAAGTCTTTCTACCTGTCATGAAGAATGCCCAAATGCACCATGGGCTGTTTACAACGGAGGAATCGATGATTTCAGGGCCGTACGGTATCTTGGAGCCCATGCATTACGAAAAAGTCCCTCCGCTGAACCTTGATGCTATTCTTGTGCCTGCACTCGCTACCGACCATAAAGGAAACAGAATAGGCTACGGCGCAGGTATTTATGATCGCTTTTTAGCTACTGCAGGCTGCCCTTTGATATCTCCAGTATTCGGTGATCAGGTGGTGTCAGGGATCCGAAAGGAGCCTCATGATGTATGTGTTGATACGCTGGTAACAGAACGATCAATTCATCACGTTAGGACCATGTAACCTGTCCCATTTCTTTGCGTAGGAGACGGGGGAACGGAAAACTTTCAAACATGAGCACACGAACTAGAACAGCCCAACGAACAGAAGAGGACACTTTTCTGTATGACGAACAGACTCTCGATCTCGAGGCGTTGGACGACGACGAGTTGGAAGCTCTTCTTTTTGAGGAAGAGTCGGACAAGCCCAAAGGTCTATTTAACCTTCCAACGGTTGCCGGTTTGTCCATTATCATGGTCGGGATTGCCTACATTTTCCAGCAGTTAGGCATTCTGGGAGGCGCAATCGACTTAACAGTACTTGTAGCCATGCTTCCTTGGCTTGCCGGTATACTCATTATCCTCCTTGGATTTGGCGTTCTTTCCTGGCGCCCGGGCCGAACGCGAAAGCGGGCCAAAGCGAAGAGGAAACTCGCCCAATCACAGCTTAAAGCTGAGGAAGCCAGATCTAAAACGAAAGCCTCTAGTCGAAAAGGAAATCGGAAGCTCATCAAATCCAGAGATAAAAAGCTTGCTGGCGTTGCCTCCGGTATTGCAGACTACTTCGGAATGGATCCTACGCTCGTCCGGATTGCATTCGTAATTGGCACGATTGCCTCGGGAGGTCCGTTCCTACTGGCCTACATCATAATGGCTTTTGTGATGCCGGATCCGGACAAAAAGGAACTCAAGACGAATCCAACACCTTCGGAACGCATTACCATTATTCGCGACAGCTAATCGAATAGACCTATGAGTACTCGGAAATTGAAAAGAAACTCCCACGACAAAATGATTGCGGGAGTGTGCGGAGGAATCGCCGACTTTTTCGGTATTGATTCAACTCTTGTGCGAGTAGGCTACGTACTGCTCAGTGTATTCTCAGCCATATTCCCTTCCATCGTGGTGTATCTGATTCTGGCTTTTGTAATGCCTGAGGACTAAGCCCGTTAAGCTTCTTTGGTCCCCGCACTAACAATGGTCAGCGATGAGGCATCTAAGTGCCGCGCCATTGCTCGGTTGACCTGCTCCAGCGTAATCTCTAATACTTCATCGGGATACGTATCAATCCGCTCTGAGATGTGACCATTTTCCGCATTAGAAAGAAGTGTAGAAGCCACGCCCGACGTGCTTGAAAGCTGAACTTGATACGCGCCTGTCAACGTGCTCTTTTTTTCATCCAGCTCGCTTTGATCAATACCTGAGCCTAAGAAGTGCTCTATTTCGCTCAGAGTGGCACCTACTCCCCTCTCCAGATTCTCCTGAGAAAGAGTCACGCTCGTACTCCACATGCCTGGGTAATCCTTTGAGACACCGGACAAGCTAGATCTGATCCCATACGTAAGCCCATCACGGTCTCTTATGGTGCTCATCAGATGAGATGAAAAGTTACCGCCCAAAGCAAAAATCGAGATGAAAAGAGGTAGATAGTCTGGATGTGTCTTTAAGAGGTCGGCGCCGTGACCCATGCGCACATCCAAATTCAGTCGGTCAGCCACCTCAACATGTCGTGTTTCTCGCTTTTGGGGAAGTGGTAACACCTTGAAAATCGCATCATCGTTATCCTGCGAAGACCAACCCGAACATAGCTGAGTAAAAAGAGCATCTAGGTTCACACCAGCGATATCACCGACAAGAGCACATTCAAAGTCGGAGGCGCCAAACTGCCGCTCGTGGAGAGATGACAACGCGGCCAACTCCATATTCTCAAGCGAACGCTCCAGTTCTTCCAAAGGAAGTGCTCGTGCCGGATGGTCCGCATGATATACGTGACGAGACAACATACTCGAGGACAGCGAAGAGGTGTCAGACCGCATTCGCTCCACGCTTGCTTGTAGCCGACCTTTTAACAGTTCGAATTCATCAACATTAAAAAGAG
>DKOG01000029.1 GCA_002469915.1 Bacteroidetes bacterium UBA7368 | reverse complement strand
GATATTTTGCGCACCTATGTTGGCCGCCGAGCACGCGTACCAGCCTTGGAATCCACAACCCGCGAACTGCTGGACAAACTACAGCGATCTCAAGCAGGAACGGTCGTACCCGGAGAGGTTCTGAGTGAGATTGACGATGTACTCTCGCATGCCGATCTCGTCAAATTTGCAGATCTCCAACCCTTGCTTGAAAAAACGCGAGATATGGTGACTGAAACCAGAAGTGCAATTGAAGGGGCTGAATCGGCCCTTCGGGCTGACGAAGAGCAACGGCAGGCTGAGGAGCGCGCCCGACTCGAAGAAGAAATGTATGCTCCTCCCGAAGAAATGGGCGAGGAGAACTGAGCATGGCGTTCGCACAACCATATTGGCTTGTTCTACTGGTATTCGTTCCAATTGCCGGGTGGTGGTCTTGGAATGCTACCCGAAAGCGTTCGGGAATGAAGTTTTCAGCCACTTCGGCGGCCATCATGGCTGGCCCGTCTCTTCGAACCCGACTTCGTGTCTTGCCTACCGTTTTCAGAGTCTGCGGATTAACACTGGCCATTCTTGCATTGGCCCGACCGCAGGATCGTAATGTTGTTCAAGAGCGCTTTGCAGAAGGCGTAGACATCATGATGGTCCTCGATACGTCCACTTCAATGCGGGCCGAAGACTTCCGGCCCAACCGATTTGAAGCGGCGAAAGCGGTGGGTACCGAATTTATACAGGGTCGTACATCAGATCGTGTCGGATTGATTGTTTTTGCAGCCAATGCCTACACCCAGGCACCCTTAACGCTCGACTATTCGTTTCTGGAAAAAATGCTCGCCGAAGTTGAAGTCGGGGTTATTGAAGACGGTACTGCGATTGGCACCGCTCTCGCAATGGCTGTTAATCGACTAAAAGACACTGAGGCCAAAAGCAAAGTGGTCATCTTGCTTACAGATGGGCAAAATAACCGAGGCGAACTCAGTCCGGAAACGGCCGCTGAAGTTGCGAAGACGATCGGTGTTCGAGTATATGCCATTGGGGTCGGTCAACATGGTGAAGCTCCTTTTGTCGTAGATCATCCTTTTGCCGGTCGGCAGCGCCGCATGGTCCCCGTCGAAATTGATGAGGAGATGTTACAAGCCGTTGCTGACATGACCGGCGGGCAATATTTCAGAGCCACCAATAACCGAGCCCTCCGAGATATATACGACCAAATTGGGGAGTTGGAGAAAACAAAGATCGAAGAACGTATCTACACTGATTACGAAGAACGATATGCGTCTCTCCTATTTCCGGGACTGGCATTGCTGTTTTTGGAAATTTTGCTTTCAACGACACTCTTCAGGAGGTTTCCATAATGGATTGGTTACATCCTGACTATTTGTGGACGCTAATTGTCGCACCGCTTGTCGCGGGACTTTTCGTCTTTGCTGCCCTTCGACGCCGTGCTCTGGCCGAGCGCTTTGGGGACCGCGAACTGATCAATCGGATCGCCTCTTCCCTCAGTATTCGCCGGCGCAGATGGAAGGCTGCACTCCGTGTTGGAGGAATCTTACTACTGGCGGTAGCCTTGGCTGGACCACGTTTTGGCACACAACTTCGAGAAGTCAAACGGGAAGGCATCGACCTCGTCATTGCACTAGACGTCTCTGCCTCTATGTTGGCCGAAGACGTTGCTCCCAGTCGCTTAGAACGGGCCAAAAATGAGATCAAGAATCTCATGAGCGAACTGAAAGGAGATCGAGTCAGTCTCGTCACGTTTGCTGGAGATGCATTCATTCAGTGTCCATTAACGACCGATTACAGTGCTTTGCGCCTGTTTCTGGACGTGGCTGATCCATCATTGATTCCAACTCCCGGCACCGATTTCGGAGCGGCACTCAAAATGGCTATGCAAGCGTTTGAGGCACCCACCGGGGACCCCGATGTAGAAAGCCGAACCAAGGCCGTTCTCTTCGTTTCCGATGGAGAAAATCACATTGCAGAGCTCGAACAAATTCTAGAACAGGCCCGAGAAGCAGGAGTCGTACTCTACTCTGCTGGCGTGGGAGAAACGGAAGGCGCACCGATACCGGTGTACCGAAATGGCCGTCGTGTGGATTATCGAAAAGACCGCACGGGCGCAGTTGTTATGACCAAACTTGAAGAAGCGGTTTTGCAAGAACTCGCAAGAGATGGAAGCTATTATCGCATTGCTCGAACCTCTAGCTCATTGCCCCGCATCACCGCCTCTCTTGAACAACTAGACCGTACGTCCTTTGGACAAGATGAATTCGAAGAGTACGAAGAACGATACCAATGGCCGTTGTTCATTGGACTGGTGTTCTTGCTGTTGGAATGGTTCATCCCAGAACGGGTGATCCGTAAAGGGGAGCCTTCACCTATGTCACAGGTTTAAGCGCTAATTATGATCAAAAGCATCATCATATTGTTGGCCTACTCCCTCCTTCTCGGACCCGGAGATGGGAAAAAGAAAGGACGAAAAGGGAATGTCCATTATACTCAAGAACAGTACGAAGAAGCCGTCACGGCTTATCGCAACGGCATTTCTTCTGTCCAGGAAAGCGGGCCAGGGCAAGTCTACTCTGGACTACTCAATAACCTAGGCGCTGCACTCTATCGAAGTGGCGATGCTGAACAGGCGGGAATTGCGTTTTCCAGCGCCGCTCGGATGGCCATGCGTCCAGAAGACATGGTGCGAGCAAGTTATAATGCCGGAAATGCTGCTGCGACGAACCAAGAGCTGGAAGCCGCACTTGAACACTATCGTCGTGCGCTTTTAAATGATCCTTCCAATTCAGACGCCAAGTTTAACTACGAGTTTGTTAAACGGCAGATGGAAGAGCAAGAGCAGGATCAAGAGAATCAGGATCAGGATCAGGATCAGGATCAGGACCAAAACGAAGAAAACCAGGACGAGCAGCAAGACCAGAATCAAGAAAATCAGGACGAGCAGCAGGAAAATCAGAATCAAGAAAACGAGTCTGAGTCTCAAGATCAAAATCAAGAACAACAAGAACAGAATCAGCAAGAACGAGAAGATCCTACTAAACTAAGTGAAGAGGAAGCAGAGCGCATATTGCAGGCTCTTGAAAACGAGGAAGAACAGCTTCTTCGACAGGTTCAAAAGATGAAATCCCGTCCCCGACGCGTAGAGAAAGACTGGTAATGAGGGAAATCAGCATTCGATTCTTACCGTTTGTTATCCTTTGTGTCACTGTTGGATGGCTTCCATCAACGGTACGAGCACAGGATATCAAGGTGCAAGCTTCTGTTTCCAACAAGACCATTGGAACGGAAGAAGCCGTAACGTACACGATCCAAGTTGAAGGATCCGACGGGACAAATATTTCGGTCCCCCCTGCGCCTGAAGCCGAGGGGCTAACATTGCTCCAATTGATTCCGGGCACCCAGCGCAGCGTTTCCATTGTGAATGGTGTCATGGCACAAAGCTTTGGCTTTACCTGGACCTTTCGACCGACTGCAGAAGGACGCGCAACCATTGGGGCTACAACCATACAGGTTGGAGACCAATCATTTCATACCCAGCCCGTCACTATAAACGTAGTTGCCCAAACGCAACGACCTACCCGTCAGCAACAAAGAGATCCTTTCTCTAATATCCTTAGATCTCCTTTCGACCAATCACCAGAGCCCGTCGCTGAGCCCACTAAAGAGGATATATTCATTCGGGCACTCCCCTCTTCACGGGAGGCGTTTCAGGGAGAACAGGTCACGGTTGAATACCGACTCTACTTTAGAGAAGGTATTCAACTACGTCAGAGTCGCCTCACGGATAGTTGGGATGCCGAAGGCTTCTGGAGAGAGGAGCTAGATGTGGAAACTCGGCCGATACCTAGGATCGTGGTCGAAAATGGGCTGAGGTACAATACGATTGTGCTCAAGAGAGCAGCCGTATTTCCGACTCGAGCGGGAGAAATGAGTGTAGATCCTCTCAAAATTGAGAGTGAAGCGCTGTTGCCCTTTGGATCCAGAGACCCATTTCAATCCCTGTTTGCCATGCGAACTCGGTTCACGCCCGTTCAACTCGCTTCTCCGCGCGTCAAAATAGACGCGCGCCCGCTTCCAGCGGGCGCGCCAGCATCCTTTAATGGAGCGGTAGGGTCTTATGCCATGACGGTGGTGCCCGACCGGACAGAATTGCAAGTGGGAGAATCGGTTACTCTCACCATAAATCTCGCTGGACGGGGGAATCTCGCAACGCTCGATTCCCCCAACCTCGAAGTTCCAGCCGTCTTTGATCAATACGATCCGGATGTATCTTCTCTACTGGATCGAGCTGGAAGACAACTCTCTGGTAGCAAAACCTATCGTTACGTCCTGATTCCTCGTTCAAATGGCACCTTTGAGATTCCATCCATTGAGTTCTCATTTTTCGATCCAGTGGCAGAACGTTACCGGACTTCAACA
Organism: Bacteroidetes bacterium UBA7368; assembly: GCA_002469915.1. Lineage (GTDB taxonomy): Bacteria > Bacteroidota > Rhodothermia > Rhodothermales > UBA10348 > UBA10348. The sequence goes on along the minus strand of DKOG01000029.1, from coordinate 6,668 downwards.
TCCAGTCCGATTCCTATCACCGTAACAGGAATGGCTTCTACACCGGCTGTTGTTTCCGCCACTACGAACGGTATGCCTGTAGACGACTTTGCCCCTCTGTTCGTGTCTACCTCTGAATGGTCAACGACCAACCGACCTACCCTTCACACGTGGCTCTGGGCTTATCTCCTCATCCTCGTACCTATAACGGCAAGTATTGGAGCATACGTCGTCAGCAAGCAGCGTGATCGCTTTCAGAAGGATCATTCTTGGGCGCGTGGTCGCAGAGCGCATCCCCTGAGCAAGAAGCACCTCAAACAGGCGACCCTATTGTTGGCTTCCGGGGATACCGTCGGGTATTACGAAGAATTAGAACGAGCGGTTTTGGGCTTTGTCGGCAACCGATTAAATGTTGCAGAACGTGGTCTAACCCGTGAGGGACTCGATGACCTTCTGGTTAAACGAGGCATTGAATCCAAATTGAGAGAACGATTGCGTCGTTTTTTAGATGCTTGTGACCAGGGAAGATTTGCCCCCTCGACGGCTTCGCCGGAAAATAAAGAAGAAGCCCTAGATGACGCCTCCTTTCTGATACCTGAAATTGACGAGAGGGTATCCGCATGATGCGTTTTAATTTCACCAAGGTCATCTATGTCGCCTATTTCCTATTCGCACTCCTGACGGCCCTTCCCGTCACCGCTCAGAATGAGGCGGTTCAAGCGTTTGATGAGGGCACACAATTTCTGATGGACGGCGACTTCCCGAACGCGATCAGCGCTTTTGCGACGGCAGAAAGAGCGGGTTGGGCCTCAACGGAATTGTACTACAATGTAGGCTTGGCCCATTACCGGATGGACCACCTAGGACAAGCCATCCAGTACTTGGAGCGCGCACTGCTGTTGGATAGTGAAAACGAGAAAGTGGTGCATTCGCTAAACGTAGCCCGCCTACGAACGCAGGATCAATTTTCTCAGCTTCCGGATCCGTTCTGGAAGAAACTCCATGCTTGGACTGCTCGAGTCATGCCCATGAGAACCGCCTTCTGGTTGGGGATCTCTATTTGGTTTGGGTTCGGAGCCCTCGTCATAGTCCGCCTTTTATTTGCAGTAAGGGGTGATTGGTGGCGACGAATGAGGGTCATATCAGGTGCCCTTGGCGCACTCTTGTTGATTCACGCACTCGCTACTTCGGCCTGGCCACCTACCGATCCCATGGCGGTTATCTTAGCCTCGGAAGTTGATCTAGTAGAACAAGCCGACCCAGGAGCAGCATCCGTCCAAAATGTGCATGAAGGACTCGTAGTACATATCAAGTCCCGCACTTCGGAGTGGACCTTCATTCAGATACCCAATGGCATCCGGGGATGGGTACCTCAGTCTGTTTTGGGTGAGATTTAGCACCCGGCTTTCCGTCACTCCGATGAATATCGGTCTTGGTGATGTATCTTCGTGACCCTCTTTTCCCTGAATCCTGAGGCCCCCCTCTTTGGAACCGCATATACTCAGACGTCCCCGAACAGCCGGCTGGATAGAAGTCGTTTGCGGATCCATGTTTAGTGGAAAGACCGAAGAACTGATTCGGCGCATGAAACGGGCTCGGATAGCCCGTCAGCGGGTTGAGATCTTCAAACCGGCACTCGACACTAGATTTAGTGACGATGAAGTGGTTTCACATGATGAACGCAGTGTGCGCTCAACGCCCGTCGCATCGGCATCTCAAATTCTGCTCTTAGCCATGGATGCTGAAGTAGTCGGTATTGACGAAGCTCAATTTTTTGAGAATGATCTAGTCGACGTGTGTAAAGAACTCGCCTTGGTTGGAAAACGAGTTATCGTTGCGGGACTAGATCAGGACTACCTTGGCAATCCGTTTGAACCGTTGCCACAGGTTATGGCCATCGCGGAATTCGTAACCAAATTGCACGCCATCTGCGTAGTGTGCGGGGCACCAGCCAATCATTCGCAGCGTCTCGTGGCTGGAAGCGAGCAAGTATTGCTGGGAGCCACGGATAGTTATGAGCCGCGCTGCCGGGATTGTTTTGATGTCAATCTGTCTGCAGGACTCGACACCTCGGATGACACTGACTCAACCGCTCAGTCGACATCCTGACTTTTCTTGCGGAGCCTAAACAAGGTTTCATCAACAACGAACAGAATCCCGCCCACTCCAGAAAATAGCAGAACGGCCGGGATAGGCTGCCAAATAACAAGTCCACCTAGCACACCCAGTGCACCTCCCAGGTACTTGATGTAATTGAGCTGTTCGTTGCTGGATTTTTTAATCAGTGCCTCCAATTTCCCTTCATCATAGCTCATCATGTTACTCATGACCATGTTATAGACGTCTAGGTTTTCAACAAAGCCTAACACCACGCGCGTAGCCAGATCCTCGATATCCTCTGCTCGAGCTTCGATTTTAGCTGGAATACGATCCAACAAAGCATCCATTTCATCTAAAACGACGTCTAGCTGCATCGGAATGCCGTGAACGGCTTTATCTACCCTTGCTTTAAAATCGTCTTCGTTTACAAAGCGATACGCTTTGAGCGCCATTCCGCCGACCCCTTCTCCTGCATAGGCCTCGATTTTCTCAATCACGAATCCTACAATCCGATTTCTGACTTCATCCGATGTAAGCACGGTTTCAACGTAGTCCGCAGTCAGTGACTTGAGTTCAGATCGAAACCCGTCATCCTCAAGCACACCTCGGGTAACGGTCATCGCGATCTCGCGATACTTCGGAATGACCTCATTCTCTTCAATTTTCTGCTTGATGATCTCTTCATTGATCAATTCCTCACTCACGGCGGTAGCCAGACGGTATATCACCCGTTCCCGTTGTGCCGGTATCAAACCCTGTCCGAATAAGGGTCGCTCTTGTCGAGGATTGAAAAGCATCGTAATGGCCACCCAATTGGTTAAAAAACCAATCAAACCACTCACAGCTACAATGCGCATCAAGCCGTCCAACACAAACACACGACCCATCAGCGTAAAACTCATCTCAGGAAAATCCCACGCAAAAGAGACTGTAAAGAAGATGAGCAGTATCCATGGAATCAGACGAAGCAGTGGAAGCATCGAGGCATGATTACCCTCTACCTTGGGTACACCAGCATCCGTTGACTTGGCGTCTTTCTTAGACGGTAAGTGGCGCTTTACATACTTGGATAGGAGGGCACGAAAATCAGCCGCCCGTTCGCGGGTAACTTCGCGGGCCTCACGAACCGACACACCTGTTGATGGGATCTCTTCGGAATCAGGCTGATCTGATAGGTGGTCTTCCAAGGCAAAACACGGTTTGTTGAATGGCTAGTCGGACGAACCAAACCCGAGTCTTGTTGCGTCTGCTTGCATACCAGCAATAACATGAGCAATGTGTTCGTTAAACTCGATGCCAAGATCTTCAGCTCCAGCTCTGACATCTTCGCGACTCACTGCAGCAGCAAATTGCTTGTTCTTCAGTTTTTTAACTACTGACCGAGGCTTCATGCCTTCCAAACCGGTCGGCCGAACGTATCCAACAGCTGTGATGAAACCAGCCAATTCATCCACTGCAAATAGGACCTTTGCCATAAGCGTTTCTCTAGCGTGCCCCGTATGATTGGCATGCCCAAGTATGGCATCTAGTACGTCCTCCGGGTACCCCTTCTCTTTCAGATACTTCACTCCCACATACGGATGCTCTTCCATCGTTTGATGACGTTCGTAATCCATGTCATGCAGAAGTCCTGTAATGCGCCACTTTTCTTCGTCTTCGCCCAGTTTCTTAGCGTAATACCCCATGGCCGCTTCAACAGCATACCCATGGCGTCTTAGGCTATCGGTTAGCGTCCATTCATGGAATAGATCAAGCGCATCTTGGTAGTTCGTCATGGATCACACCCGGGTATTATCGCCTTAAAACAAGTCTACTAGCTTCATTTCGCCCAAATACTTGGCAGGATCTGACTCAAAGTCAGCGAGAAGGCTATTGATGGAATCCAGCGTAGAATCCATTTTGTGATACATCGTTGGATCGTTAATGAGAAGGCCCAGCGTCCCCTGCCCTTCGTTCAGCTTCTGTAACAGGACATTGAGGTTATCGCTAACCGAACTAAGTCTGGCCAATTCGGCATCCAATGTTGTTAACGTGGTCCCAAGATGGTTCATTACCTGACTCACCTTTTCGCCATCCTTGCCCATGGCGGAATCCAAAGAACCCGTAACTGACTCCACGTTGGACATAATGGAGTCAACACGGCCTCGTTCACTGGCTAACAATGCATCTAGCTCAGCAACGGCACTTTCCATCGAGGACATCGTGCGTCTTAAATCCGACTCGGGTTGAGATAGCATAGTCCCCGCTTCTGCCAGAACAGAATCCAGTCCGTCCAATACGCCCGATACTTTATCAAACATTTCAGGTGCACTGGCGCTCAAGTCTCCGAGTAAATCTGAACCCTTACCCGGATCTACGAGTCCCCCCTCAGGGATCTGCGGTGCGCTCGGGCTACCCAAAAAGAGGTCCAAACGAACAGCTCCTAGCGCATCGATTCCGGTAACAATAGCGTAAGAGCCTTCGGTAACGATAATATTTCGATCCACATGGAAGCCGATTTCAACTTTTCCCGTTTCCTGGGAGATCACTACCGAATTGACCGATCCCACGCTGACCCCACTTACTCGAACCAGATTACCTGGAATGAGTCCTCCAGCATCCTCAAACTCAGCTTTTAGTTCGTAGGTCGTCGCGAAAAGAGGTAAATCCTCGAAGTATCGAACACCCAGAATGAAGATCACTGTTGCTCCAATGATCGTGAGTCCGACTTTTAGTTCGTTTGAAATTTTCACGCCTATTCTTGTTGTGTTTCGATTCGGAGATTATACACCGATCTGGTATTCGTTTGCTTTGACAAACCTACGCAGCACTTTGTCATCACTAGCATGTAGATCTTCTATCGTGCCAGTCCAGTGCATTCTGCCCTCGTGAATGAACGCTGCTCTATCAGCAATATTCAACACAGAGTGCATGTCATGCGTGACAACGATACTCGTCACGTTCAGTTGGTCTGCCAGACTTTTAATTAGTTCATCAATCGTATTGGACGTTTCAGGATCCAAGCCACTTGTGGGTTCATCATATAAAATATAGCGGGGCTTGAGCGCAACGGCTCGGGCCAACGCGACCCTTTTCTGCATGCCCCCGGACAATTCGGAAGGCATCTTTTTCCCCACATCGGGCAATTCCACCATCCCTAAACATTCCATAACCTCGGCACGAACCTCTGACTCAGATTTCGAGGTAAACGTTCGCAATGGAAAGGCCACATTCTCAAAAGCATCCATGGAATCGAAGAGGGCGCCACCTTGAAACAGCACGCCGAAATTCCGTCGGACTTTACGTAATTCAGCGTACGGAATGATATTAATGTCTATTCCATCCACAGTAATATGACCTGAATCCGGCTGCATCAATCCAATGATGTGCTTCATCAACACACTCTTACCTGAACCCGAGCGGCCAATGATAGCTTGAGTGTGCCCTTCTTGAATGTCTAGGTTAACATCAAAGAGGACCTGACGTCCATCAAAGCTCTTATTTATGTTTCGAACGCTGATCATTCTAGAGTAGGGTTGCTGCGAGAACAAGATCCGCAAGAAGCAAGAAGACACAGGAGGCTACCGCTGCTTGCGTGGTAGATCGTCCCACCCCTTCAGCACCTCCGCTCGTATTGTATCCTTTGAAACAGGAGATCGAGGTGATCGTGAATCCGAACACTAATGATTTGATCAATCCAAAGACAGGATCAAACGGTTGAAAAAACTCGCGTGCTCCTTCCAAAAATTCGCCAATAGGAACGAACCCGCCAAAATGTCCAACCAACATGCCACCCCCAATTCCGACAAAGCTAGCGGCAACATACAAAACCGGAAACATGACGATTCCGGCCAGTACCCGAGGAACGATCAAATACCCGATAGAATTGAGTCCCATGGCTTCGAGCGCGTCAATCTGTTCGGTTACACGCATAGTGCCGAGTTCAGCTGCGATGCGCGCTCCGACTCGACCGGCCAAAATAAAACCTGTCACGACCGCGCCTAGCTCTAAAATCATAGAGGGCACGACAATGGATCCAATAATACTTCGGGGAATCAGGGGTGATACCAACTGATAAGCCGTTTGAACCGTTGTCACTGCGCCCGAAAATGCTGCGGCGAGCATCACAATAGGAAGGGAGTCGATCCCAATTCGCATCATTTGTTGCCACAAATTGACCCGATAGGTACCGAATTCGGGTAAGGCGCCAAAAGCATGGTACAGTAGCTGACTGTACTTGCCAAGAGCCCGAATCGGGTTCAAAATCATATTTGAGGTCGATTTCAGCAAAAAAGGGGACGTAAAACTGTTTCTGGGATATTCAGTCAAGGTACGACGATTCCATTAATAGGTGTCACTCCTAAGACAGACGCTACGGTGTTCATCCAAGATCCATACGATCCGCTATGCGCAACCTTTAGCCTAGGGGTGTCACGATGTTGTCACTCCGCTCCTCTATATTTCAGATATGGCAAAAGTAAAATCAATATTCGTCTGTCAAGACTGTGGAAACGAGGCTCATCGATGGATGGGTCAGTGTCCTGCCTGTCAGGCCTGGAATTCCTTTGCGGAAGAGCGTACCTCTTCCAATAAGCATCAGATGGGTGCGA
>DKOG01000021.1 GCA_002469915.1 Bacteroidetes bacterium UBA7368 | reverse complement strand
GGTAGATGCAGTGTTCCAAGGCATTCAAGGAGCAAACTATGGGTGGAATCTTCGTGAGGGCGGATACCGATTCGAAAAAAAGGATCCGTATTTTGTCTATCCAAACCGAGATTCGGATGCCTCGAGCAGATTTACGTATCCAGTCGCGCGCATTGATCATGACGACATACGGGCGGTGGTTGGCGGCTTTGTGTATCGTGGAGACCGATTGCCTGATCTCTACGGTAAATATGTGTTTGGGGACATCGTTTTAGGTCAGTTATTTGTCGTAGATGCTGGGGATCTGGATGATGGAGAAATGGATGCTGTAATAGCACGGGTTGCGATTCAGGATGCTAGCGGCGTGATAAGATCATTCGATCACTTCGCACAACGGTCGCGAGCTGATCTTCGATTTGGTCAGGATGCCCAAGGAGAAATTTATGTGTTGTCCAAAGCCAACGGACGAATCTGGACCATCTCTGCTGCAGTGGCGCACTGAAAGAGACACTGAAAGAATAACCTGAATCTGGTAACATTTGGGACTCAATAGTCCCTAAGAAGCCGAATAAAGTGTATGGATTTAAAAATGAAACACGTTGTTATTGTAGGCGGTGGTTTTGCAGGGCTTACCGCAGCAAAAACCCTTGGGTCGAAAAAGGACATCAGAGTTACGCTAATCGACAAGCAAAACTTTCATCTTTTTCAACCGCTTCTCTATCAGGTGGCTATGGCTGGATTGTCTCCAGCTGATATAGCGGCACCCATTCGAAGTCTGTTATCGAAACATGAAAATGTGCGTGTGCTAAGAGGGGTAGTTACGCGTGTGAACACAAGCGACAACTCGATAGATACGGATATTGGCTCCTTTTCATTCGATTACCTGATCATGGCAGCCGGCGCAAAGCCTTCTTATTTCAATCATCCTGAATGGGAGGAGTACGCCCCTAGTATAAAAACCATCTCCCAAGCCACTGAGATCCGACGCCGTTTGCTGAATGCCTTTGAAAAAGCGGAACGGACAGATGACACGAAGGAGCAGAAAAAATTACTCACATTCGTTGTCATTGGCGGTGGTCCTACCGGCGTCGAACTAGCCGGTGCAATTGGAGAAATGTCCCGCTACACACTGGCCCGGGATTTCCGCAATATTGACGCGAGCGTTGCCCGTATTTTCCTTATTGAGGGTGGAGCCCAAATTTTACCCATGTTCAGTTTGCAGCACGCAAAGCGTGCTGCACGAGACCTTGAGAAATTAGGTGTCCAGATTTGGACCAATAGCCTAGTTTCAGATATCGACGAAGATGGTGTCACGGTAGGCTCGGAGCGCATCTCCTCCTCAACCGTTGTATGGGCGGCAGGAGTCCAAGGCGAAACCATGCAATTCGGTGGAGACGTTGGGCGAGATCGAGGCAACCGCATTATGGTAGAATCAGATCTTTCTATCCCAGGGTTTCAAAATGTATTTGTAGTGGGCGATCAATCCAACATAGATGATGGCTCGAAAGACCTTCCAGGAACAGCTCCTGTAGCCATGCAACAAGGTCGCTTTGCGGCCAATACCATTCTTAATGATTTGGCCCAAAAGACCCGGTCGCCGTTCAAGTTCACTGATCGCGGGCAAATGGCGACTATTGGCAGAAGCAGCGCGATTGTAGAAGTCGGAAAACTGAAATTTGCTGGTCTTTTCGCATGGATCACCTGGTTGGTAGTCCATATCTACTTTTTAGTTGGGTTCAAAAACCGGCTATTCGTCGTGTTCAGTTGGGGCTGGTCTTTCCTAACCTTCCGCAAAGGGGCCCGTCTCATCGTAGACCGGGATTGGCAAATCGGCGGCGAGACTGATTCCCCATCACAAAGCTAATTCGGCGTGCTATTTCAGTCCTGAAGACGTGATGGGTACTTCGTTCTTGGTCTGCCACGGAGTATCCGGCCACCATTTCTGGTTCGGGTATGAATCAAGCGTGATGCTTTCTCCTAAACGAGGAAGAGCGACGGGTATTCCAACCTCAGCCGCGGCCGCCAAGGTGCGTTCAACAGGCTCCGTCCATCCGTGAAAAGCGAGATTAAACATACCCCAGTGTACGGGTAGAAAAACATGGCCGCGAAGGTCTTGATGGGCTAGAACAGCTTGTTCTGGCCCCATATGCACATCCATCCACATTGGATCATACGCCCCTGTTTCCATCAACGTCAGATCAAAAGGTCCCAATCGTTCCCCAATTTCCTTGAAATGGGGTGACATAGCGCTATCTCCACTATAGAAAATGGACCGATGCTGACTTTTAAAGGCCCAGCCGGCCCACAATGTCGCATTTCTATCATTCACAGAACGTCCCGAGAAATGTCTTGCTGGCGTGCTAACGACGCGTATACCCCCTATCTGAACTTCCTCCCACCAATCCAATTCCTGAATTCGATCTGAATCGACACCCCAATACTCGAGGTGCGATCCTATACCGAGTGGGACAATAAACCGAGGTACTTCTGAAGCCAACGTCCGGATGGTTTCCGAATCTAAATGGTCATAATGGTCGTGTGAAATCACAATAGCATCAACTGCCGGAAGATCTCCAATGGGTAGCGGCGCTGGTGCATAACGTTTAATTCCCTTGATCTTATTTGGGGAGGCATAGTCTCCAAATACCGGGTCAATCAGCAGACGGATACCCTCCAACTCTACTAATATGGTTGAGTGTCCCAGCCAAGTCACTCTCACATCTTCACTTACATCATCAAAATCTGCCTTGGATCGATGAAGTACGGGAAGCTCGTTTTCTGGGTGCGTAAAGTCACTCCCACCAGAAATAAACTTTTTAAACATGGCCAGAGAAAGCCCGTGAGATATGGGTGGAAGACGGTTATAAAATTGCCCGTTTTCGAACTGAGGTGATTCAGAAATTCGAATCAGCCTGTCACCTGATGGTGCCGATCCCAATGAAGTCCAGATGTGTGCCACAAAAGCTATAATTAGCAGGGCTATCGATCCAAGCCCAAAAGCGGAAAATCGCAGAAGTCGCTTCATAGGTACAACGGATTGACTTCGATGATCGGGACTACGTTTACTGTTCCCAAAAGAGGAGCCTACCCTTTTCAATAATGCCGATTAAACGTTTCTGCCTAAATGGCTACGCCGGCGGCGTTTAGAATGGACTCGAATACTCGACGGCCATCAGACATACCCAGAATGGACTCTGCTGCGCGTTCGGGATGGGGCATCATGCCTAAGACGTTTCCTGCTTCGTTTAGAATACCAGCAATATTGCGGGATGAACCATTTGGATTCGCAGCTTGTGTCATTTCACCTGAAGCGTCACAATAGCGAAATGCAACGCGACCTTCCTGCTGTAAGCGAGTTAGGACGTCGTCAGATGCGAAGTAGTTGCCTTCCCCGTGAGCAATAGGGATCTCCAGAACATCGTTGACCGACATCCCTTGAGTAAAAGCGCTCACATTGTTCTCGGGTTTCAAAAACACGTTCTTGCACGCAAACCGGAGGGACTCATTCCGCATGAGCGCACCAGGTAACAACCCGGACTCACACAGGATCTGAAATCCGTTGCAAATACCCATTACCAGTCCGCCATTATTTGCAAAGCGCACGACGTCTTTCATGATCGGAGAAAAACGAGCAATAGCTCCACTTCTGAGATAATCCCCGTAAGAGAACCCTCCCGGGACGATCACCAGATCTACGTCACCTAGTTCAGCTTCCTTATGCCAGATGAATCTCGCCTCCTGCCCAAAGACGTGTTTGGCAACATGGTAAGCATCATGGTCACAATTGGACCCGGGAAAAACAATAACTCCGAAGCGAAGAGACATGGACGTGCGGTTCAGGGTTGCAGCGAAATCAGAAGCTTTAATATAGGGCACGCGATTACAGCCCTCGACTAACCTTTTGTTAAAGCGACCACATATTCCCATTTTTCGGGAGATCGATGCGCCTTAACGGTAGATGTGCGAAATTGCGGGTACATGTCCACCCATCAAGACCGGCCCCACATGTCTACTCCCATTCTGACCGAGCTGAACTGGAAAAACGTTCAAGAAACTGAGTTTGAAATTGCCATCCTTCCCTGGGGAGCAACTGAAGCACATAACTACCACTTGCCTTACGGAACGGACAACTATCAGGTTGAACGAATTGCAGCAAGAGCAGCCAGCTTAGCTGGCGAAAAAGGAGCCCAAGCTCTCGTTCTGCCGACGGTGCCTTTCGGCGTAAACTGTCAGCAACAGGACATCCCGTTAACCATGAACCTAAACCCCTCCACTCAGGCTCTGCTACTTGAGGACCTCGTCACTTCAGTAGAGAATAGTGGAATCTCGAAAATGCTGATTCTAAATGGACACGGAGGCAACGATTTCAAGCAGATGATTCGGGAAATTCAAGCCTCATCTCCTGTTTTTCTATGCGCAGCCAATTGGTATACCATGAGCGACCCGGCCGATGTGTTTGACCATTCTGGTGACCATGCTGGGGAATTAGAGACCAGCATGATGATGTATTTATTTCCTGATCTCGTCAGGCCTCTAGAGGAAGCAGCCGACGGCTTTGCCAAGCAATTCCGCATCAAGGCTATGAAAGAAAAGAAAGTCTGGGCTCCCAGACAGTGGACGTCCGTAACAGAAAGCACTGGGGTCGGGAACCCTTACCTATCTAGTGTCGAAAAAGGGAGTTCATTTTTCGATGCGGTGACTACAGAACTGGCTCATTTCCTAGTGGACCTTTCAACAGCTAATATTGATGATATGTACGCTTGATTTCGTACAACATCCGACGATGTGATACGTTATATCGATTCTGTAGCCGCCAGAAGCGACAATAGACTATGATCCCCAAGGAGTTATTCAAGAAAATCCGGCAGATCGAGATCCGAACCAAGGGCCTCGTGAGCAATATATTTGGAGGCGAATACCATTCCGCCTTTAAGGGCACGGGCATGGATTTCGCTGAAGTCCGACCCTACCAATTCGGGGATGATGTTCGCAATATTGACTGGAATGTGTCTGCTCGATACCCAGAAACGTTCATCAAGGTTTTCGAAGAGGAGCGTGAGCAAACCCTACTTCTCGCGGTTGATGTATCTGGATCAGAAGATTTTGCTTCATCTGGGCAATTCAAAAGAGAGATGGCGGCGGAAATCTGTGCTGTGGTGGCTTTTAGTGCCATACAGAACAACGACAAAGTCGGTCTTCTCCTTTTTTCGGACCAAGTTGAGCTTTTTGTACCTCCAAAAAAGGGCAAAAAACACGTTTTACGCCTAATAAGAGATCTTTTTGCGCATCAAACCAAATCATCTGGTACCAACATCAAGATTGCGCTCGATCACATGGTTCACGTGCTGCATCGACGTTCCATCGTAATGGTGCTCAGTGATTTCATGGATGATGGATTTGAAAACAGTCTCCGCGCGGTCTCCCGGCGTCACGATACCATTGCCGTCCACATGATCGACCCGGTCGAGTTGGATCTTCCTGATGTGGGACTTCTCGAAATAACGGATGCCGAAACCGGACAGCAGATATTGGTGGACACCAGCAGTATGCACGTTCGGGATCTGTACGCCGAGCAGGCCGAAATCAGAACCCGGAATGTGCAAACCATATTCAGAAAACTCCGCGTGGACCGAGTACCCATTCACACCGATATCGGCTACTTGGACCCCCTCATTCGATTCTTCCGCAAACGTAACAAATTGAATTGAAGCGTCTCCTTTTCTATATCGTGTTTCTCGGACTTTCCCTGCCCGCTTTCGCGCAGCAAGGGGACGCGTACGTCTCCGCAGATTCGGTCACTATTGGAGATCGGTTCGAACTGACCGTAGTGCTCGGCCATGATGGCACTCGATCTGCGCTGTTTCCTCATTCCATGCTTCCTGACTCGATACAACAAGTTGGGGCCGCATTTGGCCTAGGAGATTTCGAAATCCTAGACGTGTTAAAGGAAGGAGGCCGCCCCTACGATCTGGGTGGACGTATTGATTCGGTCGTCTACGAAGCAACTACGTTTGCTCTAGACACAGCACGTGTGGCTGGCATTCCCGTTGGCCTAGCTTCTGATATGGATACACTGGTCGCCATGACCCCGCCCGTTTTTCTGAGAATTGGATCGCTCGTACCTGAAGATGCAGCAGAATTGAAGGATATAACGCCACTCGCTGACTTCGATCGATCCTGGTGGCCATGGATTCTGGGCATGCTAGCCTTGAGCGCGATTGTTTTTGCCCTGTGGTGGAAAAGGCGTAGGGATGGCGAAGATGAATCGACAGGGGCAACTCTTGAACCCGAGACCCCTCCCTACGATGAAGCGGTAGAGCGTTTAACAGAACTGGCGGCTATGGACCTATCCGATCCTGAAATTGTGAAGCCATTCTATGTTGAACTCACCGATATTTTGCGCACCTATGTTGGCCGCCGAGCACGCGTACCAGCCTTGGAATCCACAACCCGCGAACTGCTGGACAAACTACAGCGATCTCAAGCAGGAACGGTCGTACCCGGAGAGGTTCTGAGTGAGATTGACGATGTACTCTCGCATGCCGATCTCGTCAAATTTGCAGATCTCCAACCCTTGCTTGAAAAAAC
>DKOG01000113.1 GCA_002469915.1 Bacteroidetes bacterium UBA7368 | reverse complement strand
CGCATCCGAAATTCTTCGTCGACCTCTATTTTTAGATAGCTGTCTTTCCCGACGCCAAGCAAACTGGCTGACCTAGACCACGAGTAGTGTGCCGTACGAGGCACCAAGACTACCGGCTGAATCCAAGGAGTACCAAAAACACGTTCCACATTCCGAGCAAATCCAAGGTCCCCAACATGGGAAATCATATGATGAGTCAAAAAGGTCCAACGCTGGGCTGGATCCTCACCCTCAGACAAAAATTCGTTCAGAAGAACCTCGGTATCTGGGAGCGTGACATTTAACAGTCGAAAGAGCGCCTCCTTACCGGTTTCAATCTCCGTCCCTTCTGCATACCGAGCAATCTCGATGGCTAGTGGTAAAAAACGTCCTGCCTTCGTAAACCACAGAGACTCGTAATTGGCGATGGTCCCACCAGACGTCAGGTGACCAAACGAAGTATCTGGATCATATCCATATAGCAAAGCAAATTGCCGCCCTACCTCAAGCTCGTAACGGGAGAAGCTTCACTAGAAACGTTGTTAGGATTGTAGAGCAGCGTGGCGAAATAGGCCACGAGAGAGGGTAGTGTGGTTTCTGAAATCATATGCGCCATATAGCGCGGAGAAAACACAGGCACATCCAGCTTGAGGTCCGAAATCAAAGAGAAGAGCTCGGTGAAGAACGTCTCTTTAAAATGAATGGCTTCCGAACCGTTGACCTTGGGATAGGAAATCGCAGGTGGGTCTTTGGGAAAATAATTACGCCGCCAGAATACATGATCATTCAACACCAAATGCAGCGCTTCTTCCAGAAACTGTCGCTGTTCTGATTTGGGACCTAGAAAGTAGAGATCTAGATCGTGCTCAAATTCAGTACTGTTGGTTGAGTCTTTCATACAGAATACCTCGATCCTGCAAGGTGACTCAGAAGCATCTATCCAACAACCCAGAACATAGGAATATGCGCTGAATTCCTACTTCAAAACGGATTCCCCTACCGCTACTCGATTCGAATAGGTGAGTCCAAGAAGATGCGCCACCGTGGATGCGATCTGGTTTTGAAAGCGAGGTGCACCGCCGGCAATTTCTCCCAGTGGTTCAATGCCTGGACCCATGAGTGCCATCCAGATGTTTTCTGAACCGATCCAATCCAGTCCATGGCCGATCCAACGATCTTTATCTCCACGGCCGTGATCTGTCGTGATTACAAAGGCCGTCTTGTTCTTGTAGTCAGCATCCGACTGCACCCAATTCCAAAGGTCTGAAATGAAGGCATCCGTTCGATGGGCTGCTTTCAAATAATGATCATAGTCATGATCGTGCGCAAAATCATCCGTTTCACCGTAGGAAATGTAGACGACCCGCGGGCGCTTGCGTTTAAGGTATTCAAGTGCAAAATGATGGGTGAATACATCCAGACGAACTGAACCCCAAGGAGATGGAGTCTGAGATTGTATCTGATTGACCCACTCTTCCTTGGGTGACAACTCTCCCGTGGCTGATTCGAAACCGGCGTTCACTGGGACACCGCTTCTATCTTCATTAATGATGAAGGGAAACACATCCCAAGAGCCGAATGCGGCAACCTTTCCCTTGAATTCATCTTGGTTGTTTAACCACTCCAAAACCGTCGTATTCCGATTGGGAATCTTGTCATTACTGGTGATAGTGCTATCGGCAAAACCGGTTAAAATCTCGTTGTATCCGGGATACGAAAAGATCTCTTTGTTAGTCACGTTCGCCTTGCTACCAAGCAACCTGTTTCCTATTAATTGCCCCTCTGTCGCGATCGTAGACCAGAAAAACGGCATAAGTGCTTCCCGGCGCTCCCTAGGATCATCGAACCAATATTTCGCTGCTATCTCTTCCTTTCCAGACGTGTAAGCAGGATTATCCATGAGCCACTTATCGGCTCCGGAGAACATTTCTTCCCATCGAAGACCATCCAACGTAATGAGGAATACATTTTCAACTTCTTGAGCCTGAGCTTGGCTGACCCCGAGAAAGAGGAGCGCAAGTAAAATGGTTTTGAACCGCATACAAATGATGGTTTACTGTGAGTCAGGGATGCGAATGGGATCTGTAAGAGGATATGCTCCTGCCGGCATCTGGTATTCCTTCGTGTTTCCATCCGAAGAAGTCACCTTCAGCACATAATTTTTAGAATCGTCATATATCGGAACAGAGTACGAGACGCCGTTTGGCCGGTACGAATAGACATGAGCTCCCGTGGTCGCATTTACTACTTCGATGGCCGGTGCCTGGCCTTCCGGGTACTCTAAAACCGCTAGCATGGAGACTGGAGTCCTTCCATCTCCAGCTTCCTGATTAAATGAGATGGGCCAGTCTTTGTAGGGACGGGCATTGGGGTCCGAGGGATCCTCCCAACGTGGCCAGGCGGTAAGCTCGACATCACGAGAGGTTCGGTTCATTTTGATAATACCGTATCCAGGAGTGCGGTCATACAAAGCAGATGGCTCGCGACCAGAATTTACGGGGTTTGCGGCTGCGAGTACGGTCATGTGGTTTCCGAATCCATCTAAATGATCTCCAGTATACCAGGATGCGTTCGGGTCCCGAGTTGAGCTAACTTCTGGAGGAAACCATCTTCTGGGCCAAATATTGGCGATGGAAGGCACTACAAAACCGTAGCCAGCATCCTGAAAATCATCTTTTCCATAGCGGACCGTACTTCCTAAGTGCTGATCTCCGGCAATATGAAACGCCCGCGCTCGACGCATGACATCAACCACTCGATTTCGACCCGTTTGAGGCCAAGCGTTGGAGTCCATGTCCATCGCTTTTTTATACCCTTCTACAATCTGACCCGCTGGTGGAATAGGAAGCCCCGGGATTATTGAACCATTCATTTCCTCTTCGGGAATGGTAGCAACATTGGCAAAAAGGGTGGCAGATAGAAAGACCTTCATCCAAGTCTGTGTACCCCAATCTTTTGCCCAATCATCCAGAAATTCGTGCTGCCGATCGCCTAGCAGAATCGCATCCGGATGATCTCCGTCTTTCGCTGCATCCCAGTCTCTAACAGATGGCCACCCATTTCTAACCTGTGCATCCTCGAGCAGCGTGCGCGGTGCGCTCTTGAACATTCGATCCGCTACAATCCCAAACGATACCCCACCGAACTCCATATTGGTGTAGTACACAGAAATGTCCTGCAGAATGGGGGTGGGATCGTAGGGGTCCGGTAAATGGGAGGTCTGTGTTCGATGCACGGCGTTGACAAACTCAGGAGGTTCGATGTAGCCACCATTGTCAGATGCTGGTCGGTATGGTCCGGTAGCTGCCTTACCTCCCGCTCCCCAAACATTGCCGTGATATACATCGTGATCATCCGGGATTGTCACCGTTGGACGATGACGCGTCAGGTCTCCAAAGGCCCATAAAAACCGATTCCAGTGATATAGATAGTCCAAAATGGCCGTGTCAGCAGGCCCACGAACGATTCCGGCTAATCCTCCTTCATAAATCTGATCACCGGCAAAGAAATACATATCGGCCTCGTGGTAGGCCACCGCTTCGGCCACATCCGCATGTGGCCACCAGAAATGATTATGCGTCCACGTACCATCGCCGCCCGAAATATGATGGCAGTTCAACGCCGCAAGAATGAACTCTTCTCCCTCGATCGTGGAATGAATCGTCCCATCATAGTAATGTGTCACCGGCTGCGCGCCTTCCCACAGAGAATACATCACTCGAAAGGGTACGTCTTCTTCATACGGCCAATCATCCACCCGCAATCCGATGGTAAATCCATTCGTGTCTAGTTCACCAGAAGCAATGGTATTCCATGATCCGTTTTGGTGAATCTGAAGATCAGCAACTTTAGAGTCGTCATCGCCTAACGGTCCCATCTGAGCGGTCATCTTCAGCGTTCCCTCGCTAATGGTGTATTGCACACCAATCACGGGTCCCAACCCTCTAGAGTCGTCTTTTTCCACTTTAGACCCAGCTAACGCCCAGTTGTCGAACCAGTATCCTGCGCCTGCTGAAGAAGGGCTTCTATGTGACACTAAAGCGATATTCCCAGTGAAATACTTAGGATCCAAGTCGGTATATACCGCGTGGCTGATCACCTCATCACTCTGCGCATCAGTCGTTTCTACCACCATGGAATACCCAGATTCCGACGGCGTAGCCATTACACGAATACCGAATTTAGTCATATCTGAGACCCGGCCCACCGCTTCAATGGAAGGCACTAAAGGCCAATCATCTGACGTAAAGTCTCGTCGTGCACCTCGTTTAGCATCCGGATTTTCGTTATCCCTGACCATTATGGCCCCACTACCATCTACGCCAACAATGAGACCGCCTCCCGGCGCCGGCCAATGATGCACGAGGGAGGATATCCTGTAGTCCGTTCCTTCTCCTCCGGCTCCCATCAAAAACCCGGTCCATGTACTGTCATCAGCCATGTCAGGATCATTCACCGCGCCCGTCACGATGCTCATATTGAGGCTACCCTCCTCTTCATTGAGGTATCGCGTCAGCAAATGAACGGTGCGCATGGGTTTGGCGGCGCGACCTTCCTTGCTAAGTAGTCTTCCGTCACGCAATTCCCAATCCAGCATACGATTGGCATAAAACTGAGGACCTATCCAGGTTCGATCCGGAGATCCGGCAAACTGGATTTCGAACGAGTTCTCCGGCTCAGTACAGGCTGGAAGGAGTACAAGAAGCGCAAAGAGAGCGAAAAGCCCAAAAAAAGAAGAGCGACGCATGATAGTTCTATCAAGTGGGTGTTGGCCACAATAGTACGAATAGTCGCACAAAAACGTGGACATAAAAAAGTGTGGCCGGGCTTTGGCCGGCCGCACCATATCAAATTTCAGACTTTGTAGTCAGATCGAGTCCTAGCGTCCTCCTGAACGGATAGGCTCATCACCTTCGGCGTAAAACGGCTGCAAGCGTTGGATTCCAACTGGGACTTCCGCCATGAGAGCTTCCAGTTCGGCATTCCAATCCCGACCCGCTTTGCCAGCCGGATGAAAGATGCCCTTAAATCCATGCTGCAGAAAGAGGGTGCTGCAGGCTTGAAGAAGTTGACGGTCGCTGTTTCGGGTGAGCAAGCCTCAGGTTTTCGATCCACCTATGGCGTCGAGATGGAAGGCAACTACACCATTTACAACGGTACGACCTCTGGTGGTGGTGTTATGGGTACAGTCATCATTGTGAACCAAGAAGGCAAAGAAGGCCCTCTCCAGGTTCTCGTCGCTGTTCGTCCTGAAGGTAAAGTCTACGATGTCGGCTTTACTGTCTTCGGTGAAGACAAAGGTAAGCCAGCCATGAGTTGGACCTTCTTTAAGCAGTTCATGAACGTCAAAGTGACGCAGGATGTGAAGATTGGCGAAGATATTGATGGTATCAGTGGGGCAACCTGGACGTCAACATCTATTGCCACGGCTGTGAAAAGAGCGCTGGCCGTACACAAAGAATTTATTACCGAATAAAGCTGATTCAATTGGAGATTTATCATGTTCAAACGCACACTATTAGCCCTTGGGCTCTCTGTCGCTCTTATCGGTTGTGGAACATACAACCCTCTGGACCGCGGAGATGATCTACCCGGTGGATCAAACCTTGAAGTTCCTAGCGGACCCCTTTCATTTTCATCTGATGTTAAACCAATCCTCCAAGTTTGTGCCACGTGTCACAGTGGTGGAGCCGGTGGATGGGTTTATGCAGGACAAGCTGAAGCACATGGTGCCGTCCTTGCTGTGATCGATACGATTACTCCAGAGGACAGTGAATTGCTCATCAAAGCTACCGGCGGAGGTGGACACGGCGGAGGCTCTTTCTTCAACGTTGGAAGCGATAAATACCAAACAGTTGCTACTTGGATTGCCGAAGGCGCTGAAAACAACTAGTTGACCGGACACTAACGGGCGTCGTACTCTTACGACGCCCGTTTTTTTATGTCCGGGCATTTTTCTGAACCGGAAATCAACTACAGATCTCGTGTCCAAACCCAGCCGCAGACAATTCATACAGCGTTCCAGTCAGGCCTTAGGCGGGCTTGCACTCATTCAGGCAACTCCTGTATGGGCTTTTGCAACTCGGGCTCCCCTTTCAGACCTCGTGCATCGCAGTGCCCACATTATGGGTACACCAATCCGTGTTTCGATGCCCTTAGCGTCATTTCATTCGGCTCAAGCTGACGCATCATTTTCCCGTATTCAGCGCGTTAGTGACTTGCTGACCGTTCACGATAACGGAAGTCAACTCATGCAGATGAATTCCAGCGCTGGGCGATGGACGACGGGAAAGGAAATCTCAGATGTAGCTCGAGCAGCCCGTACTATCGGCCATCAAACAGATGGAGCCCTCGACGTTACCATCCTTCCGGCTATGAGACGTTTTGAATTCCTTCCGGGAAAGGAATCTGAATCGTATGGTATTGATTTTACCCAGCTTCAAGTAAAGGGGCAGACGGTTCGTATGGCTAAATCTGGATTTGAAACCGATTTCGGTGGAATAGCAAAAGGATATGCCGTAGACCAAGCCATTTCTTCTCTCCAGGAGGAACGCGTAAAGGCTGCTCTGTTGGACGCAGGAGGAGATTTGTATGCGCTAGGACGACCGGAGCCAGACAATCGATGGAAAATTGGCATCAGACACCCAAATCGTGATCATGATTTGATTGCCACAATCGAAATTGAAAACGAAGCGGTCGCCACCTCAGGAACGTACGTTCAAACTCGAACCATCAACGGCAAAGTGGTGTCCCACCTGATGAATCCGCGTACTGGAAGGCCTGTAGATCACGTCAAGAGCTCAACGATTGTCGCCCCCAACACAATGACAGCCGACGGACTGGCTACGGCTACGGCCGTCATGCAACCCGGTGCAGCTCAATCTCTGATTGAATCGCTTCCTGGCGTGGAGGGCTACTGGGTCTATTCCGATGGAACGCACTATGTGTCTCAAGGACTAAAGTCCCGACTCAAGATGTTGTAAACGTTTCATCCGTTTCGGCAAAGAGGGCTGGCTGCACTTGCAGCCAGCCCTCTTTTATTACCTCAAAACATCCAGAATACTGCTGAGACGCTATTTATTACTCACATTCCAGCTAGCTAGTACCCGGGTGTGCGGGTCAATTACGACATCAACGAGTTTCGAATCATTTTGACCAGCGAAATGACCCATCTCGCCTACCTGAATCGTCTCCATTTCCACGGATCCGTCTTCGTACACCAATTCGACCTCAACACTCAGGTCAAAACGATAGGTATCCTGAGTTTGCTCGACATGAATTTCAAATCCATCCCTTTTTTGAGACCAGTTAATTTCTAAGTGGGGAATGCCTCCTTGAAATAACCACTGATTGAAATACCCTTCCAGATTCATTCCAGATGCTTCCTCCAAATGGCGGCGCAAGTCAGCGGTTTGCGCATTTTTATTCATGTACTCGGCGTAATATGTCTTGATACCCGTGTTGTACACGTCATGTCCGAGTTTTTCCCGCAACATGTGAAGCGTCCATGCCCCTTTCTGGTACATCATTGCGCCTGATACATTGTTGAGATCGTCGATGAAGGGACGTACCAATTGGAAATCGTAGTTCTCTTTGTAAAAGTCGATAATGCGCTGCCGAGAGTCCTTCAGCCCATCAATAAAGTTGTCATGCCCATATTGGTGCTCCCTAAAGAGGAGTGTGTAATAGGTAGCAAATCCTTCGCTGAGCCAAACATCATTCCAATGATGTTGTGTTACAGCATTACCAAACCACTGGTGGGCAATTTCGTGGATAATCACATGCTGCCAGCGCCTGGAACGCGTACCCGTCACGGAGCTAGGTGCATAAGCTGGCGTGGAGGCAGCCTCCATTCCCCCTCCCGGCGTGCCTGTGGAGACAATGTTGGCTAAACGCTTGTTGACATACGGCCCAACCAAGTCACTGTAGAAAGCAAGTACGTCCTTGGAAGGGACTGCAAAATCATAAAATCCTGCATCGCGATCTTGCCAATACACCCAAGTTTCAATAGGTACGTCGCCATAGGTATCCACCTGCTGAACCGCCATCTGGGCAACACCCATGAAATACAGCCAAGTGGCTGTTGGGACGGGATTTGTGTAGTGCGTTCGTCTCATACCTTCACCCATATCGGAGACTTCCGCAATGTTACCGTTCGATGCAACCTGGTATTTAGCGGGTGCCGTGATAATCATCTCCGTCATGGCTTTGTCGTAGGGATGATCTACCGTTGGAAGCCAATTCCGAACCCGGGAAGGCCAGTTATCGCTATAAAAACCGCGATCTCCGTACTTATTTGGGCCAATCTTAAGTCCCGCCGCAGGATTTCCTTCGTAAGCGAAGGTCAACTGAATACGTTTTCCGGCTGGCACTTCCATTCCCAGATCCACAAAAACCTGATCGTCCGTATGCTCGAATGTCAAAGACTCCCCGTTCATCGTTACCGACTGAACGGACATGCCCTTCCCTTCTAGCTCTTCTTTTGCCTGAATCAGATCCAGTCGAAAGGACGACTGTCCTCCTTCCACGTATCGGGCATCAACCGTAGCCTGTCCGCGGATAATATCTGTGTCATCCGATACCGAAATTTCAAATACATATTCCAGCACGTCAATGCCGAGATTTTTGGGATAGCTGTCATTGTATTCCTGTTGGAAAGCAAATGACGACGGTGCGATGACCACACACGCTGCAGCACATAAAATCCATTTCTTCAAAAGCATACCGATTCTCGACTATTTTCAGAATGATAAAGTGAATTTCTCTCTCTAGGCACCATTAAATATCCAGAGACTGTTTCCCAAGCTAGCACTACGGATCAGACCAGACAAAGGGTGTTATTTTTTTGGACCAGCAGGGGTCAATTCGTCTACTGTCTCGATAGTCATGGGCATCGGTCCGGCAGGCATTCCACGCTCTGCTTTTTGCGCTTCAACCATATCTCGCACATCCTGCAAAAGCGCGCGTGCATCGAAAATGACCCCATTCTTGATGGTGTATTTGACGCCACCAACGCGCTCTACTTCACGCGTTTCATCGTTAAGACGAATCCAACCTGTCCCATAAAGGACCTTCAAATTTTCAAGTGGGTTTTCGGGCACGATCACCAAATCTGCTTTCTTACCAACCTGAATGGTACCGATTTCGCTGTCGGCTCCTAGACCTTCAGCTCCCATAATGGTCGCACTCCGAATAACCTCAAGCGGGTGAAACCCTGCTTCTCGCATATTCTCCATTTCCTGGATGTAACCAAATCCGTATAGATTGTAAATGTAGCCAGAATCAGAACCCAAGGTTACCCTTCCTCCTCGGTTTTTGTATTCGTTAATGAACGTAAACCAGAGATTAAAATTTTCCTTCCAATCCATCTCATTTTCAGTGGTCCAATAGAACCAATAGGAGCCGTGGGCATTCCGGCTAGGACGATAGAAATCCCAAAGAGCAGGCATGGTGTAAATAGCGTGCCAATCATTTCGGCTTTGACGCATGAGATCTCGACTAGCCAAATAAGCGATAAATGTGGGATCGATGGTGAAATCCATTGCCAGTAGAGAGTCCATTACGGCATTCCAATGAGGTGAAAAGGGCTCTGCAGCCTGTTTCCAAAGTCGCCCAGCCTCTCCAAAGCGGTCAGCCTCGTTAGCATAGTTATAGTCCAACGGATAGCGTTGAATCACCTTGTCCTCAAAAAGTGCTTCTGGTAAGCCATACCAGTGCTCCATGGATGTCAGTCCGAGACTAGCCGTCTTCAGGACGTTCATTCGCGTCACATCTAGCTGGGCATGATGCTCCGTGGCCCGCAATCCCACTTTGGTCACCTCATCGAGCGTGGCTGTCATAATTTCAGGTGCAGCTCCAAATAGCTTGACCCCATCTGCTCCTTTCTCTTTCACCCACTGGACCCACTCTCTCGCATCTTCTGGAGTCACAATCGGACGGCCAAACCCTTGTCCAAATGTCGGATAAGCGTAGATTCGCGGAGCCGTAATGGTGTTTTCTTCGCTGCGTTTCTGTAATTCAAGAATCCAGTCCACTCCTTTGGCACCAACGACTCTGGAGGTAGTGATTCCGTGCGCTAACCACAGTTTCAATACGTACTCGAGTGGGACGCCCTGTCCAGAGTCAATGGTGTGTGGATGCCCGTGCATGTCCACAAATCCCGGCAGCACGTACATCCCATGGGCGTCGATTTCCCGCGTTCCTACCGCTGGACGACGATTAGGGTCGATAGGCAAACCTGGATTACCGACTCCTCGGATCTCAACAATCCGATCATTTTCGATCACAATATCAACAGGACCAACTGGCGGCGCACCAGACCCTTCGATCATCGTCGCGCCTCGAATAATCAATCGATCGAATGGCCCTTCTCCATCGGATCCTTCTTTAAAATCAGAATAGTCCTGAGCTAAAACAGGAGTGGTTATCAGAAGCAGTGCTAAGAGATAGACTAATCGGAGCATGGAGTACAGATCGGTTTGTTTAGTGGATCAATGTACGCGCCAAAAAAACAAACTTAAAAATACGTCCTTTCAAGAAGTATCGAGGAACCTCGGCCGCGAAACAAGGACCGCTATCTGTGGGGGTACTCGGGGCCATTTTTCAGTTTAGAGCGTACCGCAAAAGTCATTCACATTCACATTAGTCGTGTAAATATCTCCGGGGGGGCGTTGCCCTGGAATTACATCCGTCACCATTCCCGGCCGCTCGGACGTAAAAAAGAACGTGCCATCAGGATGCATCGCCGGAGCAAAGTCAACGTAGGCCGAATTGATTGCTCTCGGCAGGAGCAGGGGCTCAGACCAGCCACTATCTGTTCGACAAGAAAAGACGATCTTACTGGCTCCAAACAGATCATTCTGGAAAACAAGGGTCTTCCCATCCGGAGTTACGAGCGGATTACCTGGCGATTCAGTGTTTGGAATGGTCACGATTTCCGGGTCTACTCTCATCCCATCTATGATCCGGGAGATATAAATGTCAGACGCTGAACTACGATCTGAGGAAAAAAACAATGTCCCGTCCAAAGTTGCCGTTAAGAAATACTCATTGCCATCACTGCTCAGCGGTCGGGGTAACCGGATAGGTTCTCCTTGTCCACTCCAGAACCAGTGGTCAAATGAATACACGCCTCCGCGGTCTGGATCAATCTGCCGGGAACTGAAGAAAACGCCACTGCCTTTGCCTGGAACAACGAAGGGGTCTACGTCAAAGAAGTGCCCAGAAAAAGGTGCAACTTCAGGATTCTGCCAAACCCCATCTAGCCGGACCGTCCGCATAATAGCCAGTTGAGAACGATCTTTTATAGTTCTATCAAAATATGCCGTATCTCCTGAGGCAGTAAAAGAAATGCCAAATTCAGGCCAAGTAGAATTGACCACGCCAGGAGCAAATAATTCAACAACGACCGGTTCAGGCGCTTCCCATTCGGCCAATTTTAGCTTTTGCACCGGGGATTCCACGTTTTCGGAAGAACAACCTCCGAGTAGAAGGACTATTCCACACAACGATGACGCAAAACCGATTCTGACGGCAAAATTGTTCAAATCAAACATCCGATTGATACAAATGAGATGGAAGGGCCGGTTGAAATCCGAGGGTTGAATACACCAATACCCATCCGTGTTTCCTATCGAGAGCCAGAACCTCCATTTGCTAAAGCCCTCCAATACAGTAGGCATACTTTCTGTTTCATTCGCTATAGATAGCTTAACCACCATTTGTCTTTATTATTTGCCTTATAAATCATATATCTTTTACTAAAAGGGGACAGAAATAACACAACACCTATCCACAACAAATATACTATTTGAAGTGAGTAACCATAGTTTATGAGTTTCTTATTCAAAAATACATCGGCGGTTAAGATCATATTGTGCCAGCTGTCTCCATAAATCACAATTCCTCCGATAGCCAATAAGTGAATTACAAGAACGTGCATGAAGTAATAAAACAAGGGTACGCGTCCAAATACCAGAAAGAAGTCTGTTACTCTATTTTTGGTTGATTCAATTGTCCGTAAAAATAGTAATGCTGGTCCTAAGGTTATACAGGTGAACAGCAATGAGGGTGGATATTTAGCGATATCAAAGAACGATAAAATGCTTTTTGTTAACGTATCCTGGACACTCCAAGGTGTTAGGTCGCCGTAAAAATTCAACCCTCTTAGAACAAAAAATACGGCCAGTGCCCCAAGACCTAGGTGTAAAAGCCACTTTTTCCGTTTGTTTACAGCATAGTCTCTTTGATAAAACGTACCAAATAAATAGCCGAGTACCATAATACCTATCCATGGAATAACGGGGTACTTAAGTAAAACTAATTGATTTGGATTAATAACCAAAAATTGCTCTTGATGCAGCAAATACCAAATTATACTTTGCAGGCTTTGGCCTTCTGTAACGATTCCATCCAACAGATTGTGTCCAGCAACAAGAATGACACCTGTAGCAAGGAGCACTTTCTTCGGGAGAAAAATTAAAAAAGAAAGGCTGACCATACTCAATCCAATAGCCCAAATAACCTGAAATATTTGAAAACTGAAACTAAAGTCAAATGTCCAAATGAAATTATTAACCACGATTTCGAGGAATATTAGCCAAATACCTCGTGAAAAAAGGAATTTAAACAATTCCGGTTTTGTTTTTCTGGATCCATACAGAAACGCTGATGTGCCTGCTAAGAATACAAATACTGGGGCGCAATAATGGGTAATGAATCTAGTAAAAAACAGTATAGGCGTTGTGGTCTCCAAATTGGTTGGAAATTAAAAAATGCGCCGTAATAAAAATAGTCTCTAACATGGTCTAAAGCCATTATTACCATTACACATCCTCTCAAAATATCGATTGACTCTTTTCGTTTGGTTTTAATTTTCATTGATATTATGAGCGTGTATATTTAGACCCGTCAGAGTGATCGAATAACGGTATCCTTAAAAGTGTGGCGGTATAAAATGAGGTTTTCATCGAAAGTCTTGGCGGGACTTCTGCTCATTGAATTCCTCCTAGAACCTATTCAAGACAAATTTGTCTTAAATAGAAGCCAACTAGATACACAAAACTCCGGTTAGATCCCAGTAAAAGTGGAATCTTTCCGAGAGTGGATCATAATTTCTTAAGGCTTCTTGCTTCCGGACGGGTTCAATACATCGAAACACATGTCATCTAGAGCGCTAACCCATATACCATTGATTTAGGCGCGTTGTCTCAGTAGTTCGAGCTCAGATAGGATGGTCTTTTCGTTTGATGGAGTACCGGCTACTATTTTTCCAGAAACGCTTCATTCTATTTTCATTCCTAGTAGCCTTCAAGAGCCTCGGAAGGTCGATGAGTAGCCGACAACACTCTATCGAATTTGGTATCTTTCAGGCTCCTCCAACCGGCCTTACGAGGCCCAACCAGAATCGTCATGAGCAACGCTCCAGACACCAATAAAGATCTTTTCGGCACTCGCCAGACATTTGATACCGGCTCCGGCACCGGTTATTTGTATTCGCTCAATGCTCTTAGAGATCAAGGATACGAAGGCATTGATAGGTTACCTTTTTCCGTCAAAGTACTCCTCGAATGTGCCCTTCGAAATTGCGATGGCTTCTTGGTCGAAAAAAGCGACGTAGAGAAACTGGCCAATTATAATCCTGCTTCACCGGCACAAGTTGAAATTCCCTTCATGCCGGCACGCGTATTGTTGCAAGACTTTACCGGCGTACCAGCTGTTGTAGATTTGGCTGCGATGAGAAGTGCGATGGCCCGATTGGGTGGAGACCCCAATGAAATCAACCCGCGTGTGCCCGTACATTTGGTTATTGATCACTCTGTTCAAGTAGATGCTTTTGGAAGTGATGGATCGTTAGCCTCCAACGAAAAACGAGAATTTGAGCGCAACGCCGAACGCTACGAATTCCTCCGCTGGGGCAAGCATGCTTTTGACAATTTCTCAGTGGTGCCTCCGGGTTCTGGCATCTGCCATCAGGTCAACCTAGAGTATCTCGGACGTGGCGTTTGGAGCAAGCCGACAGACGACGGACTCGATGTTTATTACCCTGATTCATTAGTCGGGACTGATAGTCACACGACTATGATCGACGGCCTAGGTGTCGTCGGTTGGGGCGTAGGTGGTATTGAAGCCGAGGCCGTAATGCTCGGACAGCCTATCTACATGCTCATGCCAGAAGTCATCGGCTTCAGGCTAACTGGAGACCTGCCAGAAGGAGCCACTGCTACCGACTTGGTTTTGACAGTTACCGAAAAACTCCGCTCTTATGGCGTTGTTGGTAAGTTCGTCGAGTTCTTTGGACCGGGCGTGAGCAACATGACCATTCCTGATCGAGCGACTATTGCCAATATGGCACCTGAATACGGTGCGACCATGGGCTTCTTCCCTATCGACCAGGAAACGCTTGATTTCTTATCCCGTACCGGCCGCGACGCCGAAATGGTTGAAATGGTTGACCACTATACCAAGGCTCAGGGCTTATTTAGAACCGATTCGACGCCAGAGCCTGAGTTCAAGGATGTGCTGGAATTGGATCTCTCTACCATAGTCCCCAGTCTTTCTGGGCCTAAACGCCCTCAGGACCGGATCGAACTGCCTGACATGCAGAAGGAGTTTCACGCATCGCTGAAACGCCCGGCTGGACCGCAGGGATTTGGACTTGCTGAAGAGCGTATCGAAAAAACAGGCTCATTTAGTGAAGACCTGACCATGCATCATGGTGACGTAGCCATTGCTGCCATCACCAGTTGTACGAATACCTCCAACCCATCTGTCATGATTGGTGCGGGTCTGGTGGCCAAAAAGGCTGTCGAACGAGGACTCCAAGTCGCCCCGTACGTCAAGACCAGTCTTGCTCCAGGATCTAAAGTGGTTACCGACTACTTAGAAGAAGCTGGATTGTGGCCCTATCTAAACGCTATTGGTTTCAATCTTGTTGGGTATGGTTGCACCACGTGTATCGGAAACTCAGGCCCGCTTCCCGAAGCCACGGCCAATGCCGTCAAGGAAGGGGATCTAATCGTTTCGGGCGTGTTGTCTGGAAACAGAAACTTTGAAGGTCGAATCCATCAATTGGTTCAGGCCAACTTCTTGGCCTCGCCACCTTTGGTAGTAGCCTATGCGCTCGCTGGCACGGTTGATCTAGACCTTTCGAAGGATGCCATCGGTACGGACTCCGATGGAAATGAGGTATATCTCAAAGATATCTGGCCTAAGACAGCTGAAGTTCGAGACCTCGTCAATTCCTGTGTTAAGCCTGAGATGTTCCGTAAGGAATATGATGGAATTGAAGAGTCCAACGAAATGTGGAATGCCATCAGCATTCCTGAAGGATCCATTTACGAGTGGAGTACGGCTTCAACCTACGTACAGGAGCCTCCATTTTTCATGGAATTGACTTCAGAAACCCCTAGGATCAATTCTATTGAAGGTGCCCGTGTGCTCGTAAAAGTGGGTGATTCCACAACGACCGATCACATTTCGCCTGCCGGCGCCATTGCACCGGACGGACCCGCAGCGAGTTACCTGCTGGAGAATGATGTGTCGTATCTGGATTTCAATTCATTCGGGTCCAGAAGAGGAAATCACGAGGTCATGATGCGAGGGACGTTTGCCAACATCCGCATCAAAAACCACCTCGTTCCTGGGATCGAAGGTGGTGTTACCCGTTATTTCCCGAATGACGAGACCATGTCTATTTACGACGCCTCCATGCTGTATCAGAAATCTGGCCAAACGCTCGTCGTACTTGCCGGAAAAGATTATGGTATGGGTTCGAGTCGCGACTGGGCGGCCAAAGGAACGCTGCTTCTGGGAGTCAATGCCGTTATCGCCGAGAGCTACGAACGCATCCATCGCTCTAACCTAATCGGTATGGGCGTGCTTCCATTACAGTACCCAGAAGGCGAAACCGCTGAAACACTCGGGCTGGACGGGACGGAGTCTTTCTCCATTCCCGTAACAAATGACGTAAAGGCACTCAGCTCCATCCGGGTCACGGCGACGCGTGCGGATGGTACTGTGATTGAATTCGATACCGCCTGCCGTCTAGACACACCCGTCGAAGTCGAGTACTACCGAAATGGTGGCATTTTGCACTTCGTATTACGAGAGTTTCTAAATACTTCAACCGTGACCTCATGACGCATCCCCTCCGCTCGATCCATATTGGTGTGGTCCTAGCTCTTTTGCTGAGTTTGTCAAGCCCTTCCCAGGCTCAATCAACCAACCCGTATGATTCAGGCGGAGAGCTATCCGTCGAGCAGGCTTCGTATGATGTCCTCCACTATGACCTCAGTATATCGCTAGACCCAACGACCCAGACGGTCGAGGGAGAGGTAGTGGTCACGGCGAGTGTCCATGCTCCCCTCTCCTGGTTCGTGTTGGATCTGGATCCGCTATTAACGGTGTCTACCGTGTGGCAGGTTTGGAAGGGAGATGAGGTGCGTCTTCCTAAGGAGCAGGTAGAAATCCGGGGTGGCCAAATTTGGATTCGGCCATTCAGAACGCACCAACCTGGGGAAACTATTTCTTATGGAGTAGCCTACGGCGGAAGTCCTCGAATCGCCCCTAACCCGCCCTGGGATGGCGGTATTCAGTGGGAAAAAACGCCTTCTGGAGCAGATTGGATTGCTACATCCTGTCAGACTATTGGAGCTGATGTTTGGTGGCCGGTAAAAGATCACGTTTCAGATGAACCTGCAACGATGGATATCCACATCCGTGTACCGGAGCCCCTTGTGGCTGCTTCGAACGGCAGGCTTAGGGATATTGAACAGCACGAGGACCAAACTAGAACGTATCACTGGCATGTTTCCAATCCGATTAACGTCTACAACGTTGCACTAAACATTGCCCCTTATCGGGTCATCGAAGACGAAATGGAGAGTGTAGCGGGGGATGTTTATCCCATTCAGTTTTACGTCTTACCAGAGGACTATGAAAAGGGACTAGAGTTATTTGAGGAAATCAAAGATCACCTCGCTTTCTATGAAGAGTTTGTAGGACCGTATCCATTTCGGTCGGATAAATACGGCGTTGCTCAAACGCCTCATCTGGGGATGGAGCATCAGACGATCATTGCCTACGGAGCCGGGTTTGATAATACGTCCATGACACGGGGGACTGACCTTGGTTTTGATGCACTTCACCATCACGAATTAGCGCACGAATGGTGGGGCAACCTGGTCACTAATTCTGACTGGTCAGACATGTGGCTTCACGAAGGGTTCGGCTCGTATATGCAGCCTCTTTATCGGGAATACCTGTTAGGAGCCGATTCGTATGACGAAGCCATGATGCAACAACGGCGTGGAATTCGGAACACCAAATCATTGGCTCCAGATTCTATTCTAACCAGCCAGTCCATTTATGCCGGCCACGATATTTACTCCAAAGGGTCTTGGGTGCTACACACCCTCCGGTACTTGGTTGGTGATGAGACGTTTTTCACCATTCTTCGGCGACAGGCTTATCCCTCTCCTGAATGGGAAACGCGCACGGACGGATCTCAAACCCGGTTTGCCACCTCCGAAGACTTTCAGGGACTCGCTGAGGCGTGGTCCAAACAGAATTTAAGCTGGTTTTTCGATCTATATCTGCGCCAACCAGAAGTACCCCGATTGAGTATCACCAGGGATGCAACATCGGCATTAATTAGCTGGACAACACCCGATGGCCTACCCTTTCCTATGCCTATTGACATATCGATAGATGGAGAGATTCGCAGGATAGATGTGCCAGAAAGA
This sequence comes from Bacteroidetes bacterium UBA7368, assembly GCA_002469915.1. Classification (GTDB taxonomy): domain Bacteria; phylum Bacteroidota; class Rhodothermia; order Rhodothermales; family UBA10348; genus UBA10348. The sequence continues at coordinate 6,453 of DKOG01000113.1, read as the reverse complement.
GGCGCTGTTATCACTGTATCGGAATCTGCTGAACTGGTCCTTGATCCTAATAACAGGGTACTTAGAGCTGGAAACGGCGAGTAAGCTGCGTTGTATTACGCTTACTTCACTTCTTCGAGCAACATCACGCCTGAAGGATCTGCATTGAGGGTAATCTGCCCAAAAGAGACAATGGATATCTTACCCGTGTAAGCATCTCTTAGAACGGTATCATCTGGCCATACCACCGATACATTCAGACGTGTCCTGCCTTCAGCCCCTAGGACAACGATAACCTGATCCTCTTCTGCACCTACTCGCACACCTCGGTAAAAGGCGTAAGGCTCATCTTGAAGCTGATCATGCCCTCCTGTGGCTATAGCTGGATGTGCTGCTCTAAATGAGCCTAATTTCTTCCAGTGAGCATGTACCTCTTCGTCAACCGTGGCCCAATTCATGAGCGAACGGGTCCGGTCCACCTCTTCCGCATTTCCGGCTCCTAGAGGCCTCGCTGATTCATCCCCATAAAAGAGAACAACACCGCCGGGAGAAAGCATTAGACGCGTACCTGCATCCATCAGGTCTGAGCGATCATGCAGACTCGTGTCATGAGACGAGATAAACGACAATACGTTGAACGATGAGTTCGTATTAATCTGCTCGGCATAGGAAGAAAAATGTGTTTCAGGCTGAGCTTGAATATCAGTTTGAAAATCGAAATTCAGTACGGAATCCAACCCATGGTCGAAGTAGGCAGAAGGTTCAAGACCGTGCCCGAAAACTTCTCCCGTCATCCAAAAGTCGCTATCGTCCAACGCTTTCTCGGGGTTAGCTTCTTTCCACGTGGAAAGTGCCAGCGTAGCTTCGGTTTTTAAACGGTTCAGCGTCTCTGGTGCAATGTGTTTAGCCGTGTCCAGTCGAAAACCATCGATACCAAACTCACCGACCCAATCTGAAAGCCATTTGATAACATGGTTAGCTGCGGTTCTCTGAAGTCTAGTTCGCTCAAAAAAGGAATCCAGAGAAGCTTGTTCTGTGCTTGACTTATCGGCACCCCATTTCAACATCAAATGTGCTGGAAGACCACGAACTGCGATATCATCTCGAATGTCGGGAAGCATATGAACACACTCCGAGTACTCATCCGATCCGCACGGTTCATAGCCGGGTAGATCACTGCGCACCCAATCTGGACCCCACCAACGCTGCCATGCATCCGAGGAGTCGGCATACGTCAGAAAACGATCATGATAAGACTGCCATCCTACTTTGCTAGCCGGTCGCCAATCTCTCCAATTATCATCTGTAAGACCGCCGAAATCGAATGCAGCCATGTCATCTAAAGTGGCATAACCAACATGATTCAACACCACATCAAGAACTACTCTAATTCCCTTTTCATGAGCAGAGTCTACGAGAGAGGCGAAGTCCTCCTTAGAACCAAAGGCTTTATCTACTTCGGTGAAGTCTAACGGCCAGTATCCGTGGTAAGCATAATGCTGAAACTCGCCCGATCCGCCGCCTACCCAACCATGGATCTGCTCGTACGGAGCACTGATCCAAAGAACATTTACTCCCAGATCGTTGAAATAGTCTTCTTCAATCCAACTTTGAAGGCCCGAAAAGTCTCCTCCAAGAAAATGTCCGGTCGAATCGATCGCATAGGGAGAGCCGTTGCCATCGAGGCCACGTCCGTACGCACCGTCGTTTCCACTGTCACCGTTTGAAAAGCGATCAGTAATGACTTGATATACGGTTGCCTGATCCCAAGAAAAAGGAAAATCAGTGGTCTGACCGACTGCAAATGAGACGGGGACAAGCAACAGCACGAATACGGCCGTCAGGCGGCTGAATCGCATGAGTCGGTGGGAAAGATGAGCTAAATTTGGAAGGACCCAAGGTAAGACAAACAATCCTAAACGTCTTAGTCCGCATTCAAATTTGCCCCGGCATTATGCTAAAGCCCTTCTACCGGACCTATGAATGCCGTTTTGGTTCACGTGACCGACGTATTTACCTAGAACCCGCACCTCTTCAAAAACATCTGGACGAATGTGAATATCCTTGTATTCCTCGTTAGCAGCCTCCAATCGCAATCCGTGCTCATCGTAAAACACCTTTTTCAAGGTGGTCTCACCATCATAAAGCACCGCGCCAATCCCACCGTTCGGAATATCATCGTCCATCAGTAACACATAGTCACCATCATTGATATCAACCCCGATCATAGAATTTCCAGAAACTCGAATAGCAAAAATCCGATCAAGTCCAGGAAAAAGGGTCTCCAGCGTAATGGTGCCCAAGTTCTCTTCGACTGCTTCTTGAAGCTTCCCAGCCGTGATCATTCCACGAATTGGAATGCCCGGTGCAATTCGGTCCATTTCAGCCTCTTCCGGGAAAAGAAATCCATCATCTTCCTTCAACAGATACCCTTTGCGATGTAGAGCCTGAAGGTTCTGCGTCACACTATTGGGTGACTTGAACTGAAATTTGTCCGAAATCTCTCTGTACGTTGGCCACATGCCTTCATCCCGCACATATGATTTCAGATAATCCAGAAAATCTTCCTGCTTGCTAGTTAGTCCTCGGCGAGCCATGATTCCGGAGTGTTGAATGCTGAAAACAGTGAAACACACGCTCAATAAAACATGTGTAACACATATATTACACATCTTTCAGGTCCCTGTCAAGCAAACAGATAAAATTGATTAGCTAGGTGCGTCTAACTGAGCAAAGACTTTTGCGGCGCGTGAGGGATAGGCATCTTCGATATGATATTTCAGATAGGCGGTAACCAAATTACTGACCTCTCCCATCTGCGTAGTGGTCAATTCCATCCGCATAATATCTCCTAACTGAGCCCTCGATAGTACGGCAAATGCTCTGAGCGCAGCTCGTGTAGCTCGTACTGGTGCCTGACCTTCTTCAGGTCGCTCACCAATCTCACCGTTTTTGAGATCCAAAAAGCCCGCATCAACCTGCATGTTGTTTACCACATCTCTATCGAATGCAGGTCCAAAGCCCAGTATGAACGCCATACGTAATTGGAAAAACAGCCAGACATTTCCGATTCTAGCAGGGGCGTTTTCCAGTGCTGCGAGAGTACCAACCAGCAGAGCAAATACGTCTTGCTGCTCTTGGTCAACTTCCATAACTGAGTTGGTAAACTCGACAATTCGCAGGCCAGCCTCGATTCTTTCCAATGAATGCCGCAACGATTCATGGGTCTGAATGTGAGTGGTCTCCGTCAAGTTTTGCAGATCTCGTCCCGACTTACAGTAAATGACTGCATTGATGTGCGCCATGGGCTCCAGGGTCGATCCGAATCGATGTTTACCCGAGCGAGCGCCTTTAGCGATAACACCCATTTTTCCCGAGTCTCGAGTGAACAGCGTCACAATTCGACTGCTTTCACTGTAGTCGATGGCCCGTAAAACAACGGCGTCCGTATGCAAAATGTGAGAGGAAGCTGGCATAGTTCGTAATCGAAGTCCTCGAGGTTACGCCCCTTTCGATAAGGTGTCAACTAGAGAAAATTGCACCGACATGAAAAAGAAGCTGACTTTCATCAGACTCAAGACCTCATCTATTCTTTTTTGGATACAAGAACGTCTGTATTGCACGCAACGGGAAGCCGTCATATTCCTTTCGCTGGTGGTTTTGATCTTCATCGCGCATGGAATGCGCATACTCAGAGCAAACATATCACCCTTCGACGACGCATACTATGCATCATCTGACAGCTTGTTCAACGTTTTAAGTGCTCGTGCAGACTCCCTAGATAGCATAGACTCACTATTCACAAGTACCTCGCGCCTCAGTTTTCAGGATCGAAAATCCATGGCCGAACACTATGCGGAGGTAGAACTCTATATAATGGTGGATACGCTCGAGAAGCCTTTGGTCCACTTCCCAATTAACATCAATACAGCATCTAGTACCATGCTTCAGGCTCTTCCCCGCATTGGTCCCCAAATGGCAAGTAGGATCCTTGAATATCGAAAATTGCAGCCGTTCAAGACCATTGAGGAGCTAAAAAACGTCCGGGGTATCGGAGACAAGACACTAGAAAAAATGTTGAGCCTAATCGTGGTCCAGGACTCTACGAACTCTTTCTAAGAGGACAAGTCGACACGTTCGGAATCCGTGTGCGTTTCCTTGGTCCACTTCTCGGCCACCTTCTCTTCCCTTGAAAGAAACTTCCAGACGGGAATAAGCAAAAGAGCCGCCAATGCGGTGAATCCGATAAGGGTAAGAGAGGTAACCAACCAAAAGTTCATCCGGCAACCGAGCTAAGTGAATCGCGCTAACAGGCGGTTTGAAATCAGCCTCGTTCCATTACGTGCTGAACTTCCTGACGAGCCGCCATGAACACAAACACAGATATAAGAGGAAGGGTCCAGAATCCGTAAAAAAGACCGTAAATACCAAATACTAGCGCGAGTCCTTGGCCCAGTAAACTAGCGATGTGAGTAGCCGTGCGATACTCCATTTGAGTAGCTAGCGCTGCTCTCAACACTCGCCCCCCATCCATTGGAAAAGCAGGTACCATATTGAAAAGGACCAGACCCACGTTGATCCACATCAACATAGACAGCACATTTGCTTGAGGCACAAACGTGGTTTCAATAGACATGGCAGATCCAAAAACACGTAGAGCCAAATACAGCACGATGGCAATGGCCAGATTAACGGCAGGTCCTGCAACCGCGATGAGCAGTTCTTGGCGCGGCTCGCGCGGCATCCTCGCGAGGCGCGCGACGCCACCAACAGGGTACATAATGATATCAATGGTCGGAATACCAAACTTTCGAGCCATGAATGCATGTCCCAGCTCATGTAGCACTACGCATCCGAACACAGAAAGGATCAAACCAACTCCCAAGAGGGCAGCCAGGACGGTCAAACCTTGAAATACGTAAAAGCCGAAGATTCCAAAGAGCAAGACCAAAAACGTCCAGTGGACAAAAAGGTCAATTCCACTCACGGAGCCAAACTTGATCGTTGATTTCATTGGTTTTGAAATTAATTCGCTGAATCCGAAGGTTAAAACCGCATCTCACGCAGTTTTTCAACCCTCATTTCAGTTGGCGGATGAGTGGAAAACAGAGATCGAAAACCGGACGCAGCTCCAGCGAACGGGTTTACGATAAACATGTGGGCTGTGGCAGGATTGGCGTCCATAGCTACGTTTTCTGAACCAGATTGAAGCTTCAGGAGGGCCGATGCCAACGCCTCAGGTTTTCCGCAGATCTCAGCTCCATTTCGATCGGCAGCAAATTCTCTAGAACGAGAAATGGCCATTTGAATCATCATAGCAGCCAATGGTGCAAGAATGAGCATGAGCAAAGAAGAAAGAGCTCCTCCCCTGTCACGATCTCCTCCGAAGAACATACCAAAACGGGCCAGCATGGTAATTGCAGCAGCGACCGTGGCAGCAATAGATCCGGTCAAAATATCCCGATTCTTGATGTGAGCTAATTCATGTGCAATAACCCCTTCCAACTCATCCCGTGTGAGCATGCGCACAATGCCATTTGTCACTGCAACGGCTGCGTTCTCCGGATTTCGCCCCGTGGCAAATGCATTGGGCTGATTGGACGGAATAACATAGATACGTGGCATGGGTAACCCCGCTTTAACTCGCAAGTCATCGATCATATGAACCAATTCAGGGGCATCCTGAGAGGTTACCTCCTGTGCCTTGTACATTTTGAGGACCAGCGAAGCGCTAAACCAATAACTTCCAAAGTTGAGCAGTAAGGCAAACCCAAGAGCCAGCGCCATACCACCGTTTCCGCCAAGGGCTTGACCTAGCAGACCAAACAAGACCATGAGAGCTGCCATCAAAGCAGCGGTGCGCATTCCGTTCATAGTTTAAAAGAGATAGGTGCGTCGAAAGATAAAGGCAGATCGAAAACCATCTTACGGTGTTATCCCAGCATTTGTGTCACAACAAGCACATCATAAAGAGCGTGTGTCCATGCCGCTATTCCAAATCCTCGTACCAAGAAAATTCCATTCAAAGCCAGCCCAAATAAAAATCGAAACAGGAAGGAAGGCAACTCGAAAGGATCACCGAGCGAGCCAACATAATGGACTGCACTAAAAACAAGAGCGCCTATAAGCGCAGCGACAATGTAGGCCGCTACTCGGGAACTGAAGACCGATTTGAAGGCAAAAAATAGACCGCCTACCAAGACCACCCTGAAAATTAATTCTTCATATAGGCCAGCCCCAATCGAAAGAACCAGCATCATGCCGGTGTTGTCTTTAACGGCTTGAGCAGCAATGGCTGACGATGGAGCAATACCCGAGAACATTAGCCCGACAATACCAGAGACAAGAAAGGCAACAACAACAGCATAAATGGCGCTTTCCCCCAACATCCAACCGAAATACTCGGGCTTTAAAGGTATTTTTTTAGATCGTTCTCGCACAAAAACGAAGATCCCAACAACAAGTACTACGAGA
>DKOG01000190.1 GCA_002469915.1 Bacteroidetes bacterium UBA7368 | reverse complement strand
TCCACGAGATCAACTGTTCCTTTTCATGAGAGATAATGGCATTCCAACGGATGCGTTGGAAAGTGGTCGCAGAAAAATTCTTGTGGTTGATGACGACCAAGATCTTGTTGAACTGATCACGGATGTCCTAGAGCGTGATGGACGATTCGAGACCCGCAGTGTCAACAATGGTTTTGATGCAGGCATGATGGTAAAAGACTATCGTCCGGACCTCATTGTTCTAGATGTCATGCTTCCAGATATCAACGGTAAAGAAGTCTGCCAGAGAGTTCGTAGCGATTCGACGATGGATGAAGTCAGGATCATCTGCATATCTGGTATGTGCGAACCTGACAAGATTGAAGATCTTAAAGCATGTGGTGCTAATGAGTTCCTTCAAAAGCCATTCGAAGCCGATGTCTTAGTCGACAGGATTTGTACTCTGCTCGATATTGAATCCGTCCCGGCAGCGTCATGAGATGATGGCCGTCGTAGGATGGTTACTTGTTAGCCGTAATTCAAAGCCACATTTGGCACTTCCAGTCCCGCGTCAAGCTTTGATGGGCTTGACGCGGGCGGTGTCGTTTTCGCTTCAAACAATTACGGAAGAACAGTCACTGCTTCAACAGGACCGTAGAACGAGCGGCTCGTGGCAAGACAGATGCTGGCGGCTGGCAGCGTCTGATCCAACAGTGGCTATCTGGCTTGCCTCTCAAGAGAAGCTACTGGGAAGCGGTGATGCCTTTGATGCGAATACTTGCTCAGCAGGCCAAGCGGCAGCTGAATGGCTTGAGAGTTTGGAGGAGAGTCTCGTCACGTCTTCAAGCCCTCATGGCATGTCCTTTCTCAAACAGACGGAGTCAGTGTCTGTTCAGGAGTTGTATTCAATAACGTCTGTGCCTTTCTCCGATGCTGATGCAAACATTGAACGGACAGCGGGTACTCGGTCGTCGGCTGTTCGCTGGCTTGGTCAACTCCTTCGAGAATCACAGTCCCGTCAGGCTGATAAACCACGAATGTCTCAAGAAGAGGTGGCACGTGTCGTCTCTCTTGGTGAAGGAGATCCGCAGGTTGCAATGCTTGATGAGTTACTTGTTGCAGCGAAAGCTTTGAGAGGTCTTTTTGCGGACTTTACCGGCCGTGTTTCTTCCGCGCGGCTCGAAGCTATACGAGAGCTTGCTTATGGAGCAGGCCACGAGATCAATAATCCGCTTGCAAATATTGCCGCACGTGCACAGGCCCTTCTTTATGATGAACGCGAGCCGGAACGCCAACGACGCTTGGCAACGATTGTGGACCAGGCATTTCGAGCAAGGGATATGATTGGTGGGCTGATGATTTTTGCAAGGCCCCCGAAGCCAAATCGAATTGAGGTGAATCTTGCAGAATTGCTTCAGAGTGTGTTGGCTTCAATGGAGTCAACGGCAGAAGAACATGGCGTACGGCTTACACTGGATGTTTCCTCAAATGAGGATCATGTCTTTGTGGATCGCGGGCAGATTGAAGATTCGTTACGCGGCATTCTTTCAAATGCTATTGAAGCAATCCTTCGTGGTGGAACCGTTGCCATCGAGGCTGTTCGAAGCGATCAGGGGTTGTTTCTAATCACCGTTCGCGACAATGGAATAGGAATGGATAGGGAAACAATGGCTCGTATATTTGATCCATTTTTTAGTGGCCGTGAGGCCGGGCGAGGCATCGGGCTGGGACTCTCAAAGGCGTTTCGTCTCATTGACGGAAATGGTGGCAGCCTATCAATCGAGTCTCGATTGCAGCAGGGAACCACTGTTTCGGTGGCCCTTCCCTGCCCGCAAAGTTGATGCATGCCCCCTAGTGTCACGCGATGATCGTTTGCTGGAGGGTATTTCTGGGAATTGTGAGAAGCAAAGGTATTTTCTTGTTGGTTCGCACTTGCCGATACTCGCCGTTGTTCTCTATCCTCCGCAAATACTACTATTCGATTAAGCTTAGCTAAAGGAATGGCTAAAGCTGGATACTTGCGGTGTAACGACGGAGCACGGACGCCCCTATGACTCTTTCTGGACGTAGTAAAACATCTTTCGCGTGGAGCAGCGATTCGGCCAACGGCCGATCCGACCCCAAACAGCGACACGACGGTGTCGGTAAATCCATCAGCATAAAACAAATGGGTTCTCAGACTGACTTGTCCGGTCGGCAGGTACACGCTGATACCAGTGGAAAAGTAACCGAAAGTTTGGCAGATCTAGCGCTGCAACAAACGTCACGGTGGTTTCTCAAAAACCAAAATGCTGATGGCCACTGGAGGGGGCCACTGGAGGGGGATACTATTCTTGAGAGCGAATATCTTCTGATTTGCGGATGGGCAGGCCGTCTTGATCAAAAAACGATGGTCGGTTGTACTAAACGCATTCTCGCCGAACAGTTGCCAGAAGGTGGTTGGTCGATCTATCCGGGGGGTGAGGCTGATCCGAGTGCCAGCGTGAAGGCCTATCTAGCCTTGAAAATGTGCGGTTGTGATGCCGATTCTGAACCTATGAAGCGAGCAAGTACCGCGATCCAGAAAGCTGGTGGACCGTGGGCTGTAAATAGCTTTACTCGCTTTTATCTGGCGCTCCTTGGACAAATTTCTTACTCAGACTGTCCGGCTGTTCCTCCCGAGATGATTCTGCTTCCGGATTGGTTTCCTATAAGCCTTCACCGGGTTTCAGCTTGGTCACGAAC
>DKOG01000184.1 GCA_002469915.1 Bacteroidetes bacterium UBA7368 | reverse complement strand
CGCGCGGCGTCCACGACCGCACGAATATCTTTTTCGACGTACTCGTGATTGCCGCTTTTCAGCATACCCACGTTAATGACCATATCCACTTCCGTAGCTCCATCTCGAATAGCGGTTTCCGACTCAAGTGCCTTAACCGCCGTCGCGCTCGCACCGAGCGGAAAGCCGATGACCGTACAGATGGCTACGGGCGACCCTGCAAGCAATTCCGAAGCCAAGCGCACGTAACACGGATTCACACACACGGATGCAAAGCAATACTTGGATGCCTCTTCGCACAACTCTCGGATCTGAGCCTCCGTTGTTTCAGGCTTCAATGCGGTATGATCAATCATACGTGCGAGTGGAGGCGCCAATTCGCAGGATGAAAAGCTGTAGCGCTCGGGTTGGTCCACACAGACGCCGAAACGACAAGCTCCGGCATCCACCATATGATTAAGGGCATGCGGACCAGGTCCTCGTTGGGGAGCCGTCGCATCGTATCGAGCTTGCAGTCGCTCGATAATTTTATGTTTTTCCTCTGGTGTCATCTGCTTAAGATACGCTGAGCGCCTAACATTATTGCGTTGATGTTAAAGTACTTCGGGAGCACTTTTGGGTACAATTACGCGGAGTGAATTCGCTACAACGCTAACCTCAATGGAACGTGCTTCCAGCGACTGCACTTCACCATCGGCGTGGATAGGCAAGCCCCGGTCCGTGTCTATCAGCATTTTTTCCAATTGATGATAATTGACTTCCTTCATGGTAAGGTGCTTCCCCTCTCGCGTTGCCGGTAACAAGGAAAGCGATCTCATGATGGAACAGTTCTCCACTACACACGCATCTACTCGTCCATCAGAAACCAAGGCCTTCGGATTGATTGAATAGCCGCCACCAGAATCCTGGGCATTTCCAATGGTGGTGAACATCATTCGACCAGAAAAAATGGGCTCCTTCCCATTCGACAGATTCCAAACAGTCGCTCCCGAGGATATCCACGATTTCAAGGCAACTAGAATGGATACGGTATATCCAATCCCGAACGGCCATCCTTTATACTTGGGCGCGATAACCGCACAGAATGCGTCAAAACCTACTCCTAACGCGTTTATAAAGCGGCATTCGCGTGTCTTACCCTCTTCTTTCCACCGGCTATATCCGGTGTCTACGGTCCTCAGGGTTCCAGTAGATAGGGCGCTGATGGCTTCCTTCCACTCCATGGGCATTTTTAAGGCTCGTGCAAAATCATTCCCAGAACCTAACGGAAGTATGCCCATCGGAACACGTGACCCCACTTCGACGAGACCTGTTCCCACTTCGTGAACCGTTCCATCTCCCCCGACCGCCAAAACGAGGTCCACCTCCGCTCCTAATTCCATAGCCAACTCTCTGGCGTGCCCCTTGTACTCCGTGCAATGAAACCGCACCGACCCAAAGGTCGCGTGCAGCTCATCCTTGAGGTTGGGTTCTAGATGAGCCAGCCTGCCGGTTTGCGCGGCAGGATTAAAGACAACAACTACGTTTCTAAATTGAGACATGGTGGAAACTACGATCTTCTAGAACAATTATGCCCCATCATCGAAACAGAACCCTATCTTCTGATTCCTTTTCTCAGGTCAATCAACTAAATCTGCTTTTGGCTATGCGGCGTGCGCCCATTGTTGCGTTCCTGTTTCTAACATTGCTGACTTCCTGCGCACTGTTCGACAAACCCCAAACAGCTGCCGAAAACGGTGAAATTCAGCTGGTGGACGGCCTAGGACGCTTGTTTGCATTCAATGAACCTGCACGGCGGGCCGTTACAATTGCTCCGGGAGCCACGGAAGTTGTGTTTGCGGCAGGTGGCTTTGATCGGCTCATTGGCGTGAGTAACGTGGATGATTTCCCACAATCAGTGACATCCCTACCTCAATTTTCTGTTTTGCCCATGGACTTCGAGGCCATTGTGGCGCTCGAGCCAGACCTAGTACTGGCCTCCTCCCAAGTGAACGACCCACACAACGCCGACATGTTCGACGAGCTAAACATTCCCGTTTTTTACCTGGATGCCTCTTCTTGGTCCTCGGTACACGCCTCCATTCGAAACGTAGGAATTCTGCTAGGCACAGAGCCCCAAGCCATAGCGGCCCAAACTGCGCTGGATACTCGAGTGGAAGACCTCAAAAAACGGACGACCACTCTGGCTGATCGTCCCAGGGGAATATTCTTGGTTAGTAATGTCACCAGTTATTCGTTTGGTGCTGATTCCTACGTCCAGGATGTCTTAGACTGGGCTGGTATCGAATCGCTCACCAAGGATCACGAGAGCCCAGCACCAGTTTTGTCGGATGAATGGGTACTAATTGAGGATCCCGACGTTATTATTGGAACGTTTCCGTCTGATTTCACACCAACAGATTTACCCCAGCACCATGCTTCGTGGGAGCGGTTGCAAGCCGTAGAAAAAGGAACTGTTTTTTCGATCGAACCGAACCTCATTTCTAGACCGGGACCGCGAAACGTTGACGCAGCCTACCAGATTGCCAAACACGTCCATCCTCAACTCTTCATTACCCTGACCGATTCGATTTGAAACGGCAGCATGTCATATTACTAGTTCTCCTGATGACCATACTGCCTGCCTTGGCCGTATCCATCGCCTTTGGGTCCATATCCATCCCCGTGGCGACCACCTTCTCCATGCTGCTAGGGAACGGAGCAGGTGTAGAGGAGACGTTGAAAGTGATCATTTTACAGCTGCGACTACCCAAAGCCATTGCTGCTTTTTTCGTTGGAGGTGGCCTCTCGCTGGTTGGAGTCGCGATGCAGGCTCTGGTCCGAAATCCGTTAGCCGAACCCTATGTGCTAGGCGTTTCGGGAGGTGCCTCTGCTGGTGCGTCCCTGTTTTACCTCGGTCTGGTACCGACCCTGATTGCCACGCAGCTAGACCTTGCCTTTGCCTCTTTTTTGGGTGCCTTACTCTCCATTAGTATGGTATACCTCGTTGCTCGATCCTCTGGCAGCTTGTCCGTTTCCCGATTGCTACTGGCCGGAGTAGCCATGGCCTCGTTCATGGCTGCCATTTCATCCTTTGTTTATTTCGCCACCCCAGATTTGAACCGCATGAGGTCTGTCCTCTTCTGGCTCATGGGTTCTTTTTATCATATTACGTGGGCTGATTTACCAGCAGCCATTGCCGTTACGCTTGCGGGTGGCGGCATCCTACTCGGTCTTTCTCGGTCGTTAGACGCCATGCTCATTGGCGAAGAACCCGCGCAATCCCTTGGTGTACCCGTTGAATCGGTGAAGAAAATTCTCATCGTGCTTTCTGCGTTAGTCACCGGTACGTTGGTCTCTGTTTCAGGAGCTATCGGGTTTGTGGGGCTCATCATACCTCATTCTGTGCGGAGTCTCATGGGCGTAAATCATCGATATGTACTTCCTGGTTCGTTCTTGGCAGGTGGCATTTTTCTGGTTTTAGCAGACACCCTGGCTAGGAGTATTCTTCCCGGCCAACAACTGCCCGTGGGAATTGTAACGGCCATTGCCGGTGTACCCTTCTTTTTATTCCTTCTCCGGCGAACAGACTATCAGTTCAAATAATCTCGCCAGAACCTGAATCGTAACGCTTCTCAAGCGTATTTTTAGAACATGCAGCAGACAGAATCCGAAGAACCACCAGCACCGCCCGTCGGAAAACTGACCCTAAAAGGGATCCAGCGACCCATTAATGCGGAACTGACCCATTTCCGAGCCTATTTTCGGGATGCAATGAAGTCTGAGGTCTTTCTGCTGGACCGCGTCATCCAGTATTTGCTGAAACAGAAAGGGAAGCAGATGCGCCCTATTCTGGTTCTTCTCTCTGCTCGAGCATGCGGCGGTGTAAATGAATCGACCTACCGAGGCGCAGCGCTTGTAGAATTGCTACACACGGCCACCCTGGTGCACGATGATGTTGTAGATGATGCGGATCGACGCCGTTCTGTGTTTTCCATCAGGGCGCTATGGAAAAACAAAATAGCCGTACTGCTAGGCGATTTCCTGCTTAGTCGTGGTCTCCTGCTTGCACTCGACCACAAAGATTACCAACTCCTGCATATCGTTTCAGATGCCGTTCGACGCATGAGCGAAGGAGAACTCCTCCAGATTGAAAAGGCCCGAAAGCTGGACATCGACGAGGAGACCTACTTTCGCATCATTTCGGATAAAACCGCATCTCTCCTGGCCGCTTGCACCATGTCTGGAGCCGCATCGGCTACCGAGGATGAACATATTCGAGAACGCATGAAAGCGTTTGGTCAGGCCTTGGGCATGGCCTTCCAGATTCGGGATGACCTATTCGACTTTGGCGTTACCGATGTAGGAAAACCTCTCGGAATCGATCTGATCGAGAAAAAAATGACGCTCCCCCTCATTTATTCCCTTTCGCGGTGTAAAAAGGCAGACCGGAAGCGCCTTATGCGTCTAGTCCGGAAAGACCAGAAGTCTAAAGAAGACATTCGGACGGTGACTCAATTTGTTACTGAGCAAGGGGGAATAGAGTACGCCACCTCCGCCATGATGGAATACGCTAACGAAGCGAAGCAAGAATTGGAGATTTTACCGCCATCGCCAGCCAGAGATGCACTCAGTGATCTGGTAAGCTTTACGGTTACGCGGCAGAAGTAGACGTCGTTCTTTTCAAGAAAGCGATGGCTATTTCATTGAAGACTTCGGGACGCTCAATATTGCAAACATGTCCCACCCCATCAATCACTTGCAGATGCGAATTAGGTGTCCGAGCTACTACCTTCTTGGCCGGCGGTAAAAACATGTAGTCTCGGCTACCCATCAGATAAAGAGAGCGCATCTTGGACTGAACAGAGGCCCATTTTTGCAATTTTCTACTCACCGAAGGAATGAGCCCAAGCCACCTTCGAAATTCCTCTGGGGCAACCCGGCGCGATTCCCTGATAAAAACCTTCCGAGCCTCAGCGGCCTTTTTACCCGGCATAATGATCCAGGCGAAAATTGCGTACAGCGTTTCGAACGGGACGAGATATTTAAGCGACTGACCTGCAACAATCAGAATTCTGGCCCATTTCGTGAATCCGGCAACCGCACCAGCATACACAGCGGACAAAGCCCGCTCGGGAGCCATTTCGACTATCGTTCGAATGAGAATAGTACCCAAAGATACGCCCACAAAATGAGCCGACTTAATGGATTCCTTATCCAGCACCTTCAAAACATCTTGGCTGATGGCTTCTATCGAGTAGGCTCCCTCGCCGTGATAGTCATTCGACCTTCCATGGCCCCTCAGGTCAACCAAAAGCACATTAAACTCCTTCTGAAAAGCTCGAAGTTGCTTAAACCAGACAGCCGAGCTGCCCCCTGCGCCATGCACAAAGACCACCCATTCGCTGGATTGTGATGCTGCAAATATTTTGTAGAAAAGCATGAAAACTCCTGTTTCAGAAGACACGGTATACGGATAGATTCCAGTCTGGTTGTCACTCCATCACCTCCTGCGCAGATTTTTCACTAGAGAGGCACCTTTTTTTTGGCTCTAAAGCTGCTGACCCCGATTTTGAAGCATGGCAACAATACATACTTTTTTTGCATCTCGGTTTGGAGATGCGCCAGATATCGTGACTTCTGCCCCAGGCCGCATTGAGGTCTTGGGAAATCACACGGACTACAACGGAGGAACGGTTGTAGGCGGCTGTATCGAAAAGCGACTTTTCGTGGGGATCACTAAGCGGACAGACAAGACCATTCGCTTAACTAGTTCTGACCCGCTGTCATTGGATACACCGGTGGTTTCTTCCCTCTCGTCCTACGCAACGGATGATCTTCCCGATTGGACCAAGTACCCACTTGGCATTCTCGACGAGTTGCTAATGAGTACCTCATTGGACGCTGGTTTTGATCTGGCCGTGCATTCTGAAATTCCGACCGGCGAAGGACTATCTAGTAGCGCCGCCATAGAGTTGGGTACGTGTCTGGCGTTGGATGCTGTCTTCGATCTTTCCCTCCATCTCAATCAGATGATTGGCCTCTCCCACCGAGCGGAAAACCGTTTTGTAGGCGTGCCCTGTGGGTTGTTAGACCAAACGGTGGTTGGGCGAGGAAAAGAAAATGCACTCGTGGTGCTGGATGCCGGATCGGGGCTGCATCAGGTTCTCCCAGTTGGAGCTTCGTTTCGGCTCGTGGTGTTTAGAACCCACATTCGACATGAGCTGCAGCATTCACCTTATGAGGTTCGACACCGTGAATGTCGGGACGCTATAATGAGTCTCGAACGTCTCATTCCAGGCGTCAGACATTTGGCACGTCTGCACCCGGCAGATATCTCTGCGTACGACATCGTGTTAAATGAAACGCTCGCCCGCCGCGCGCGCCATGTGGTCGAAGAGCAACGGCGTGTCGGCCAGTTTCTGAAAGCACTGAATGAGGCGGATTTACGCGCGGCGGGCAGCCTCCTGTCCGCATCGCACGAAAGCTCAAAAAGCCTTTTCGAAAACTCCACTCCCGAAATGGATTTTCTAGTTGCTGCGCTTTCAGCAAATGAACAAGTCTACGGCGCCCGGCTTTCTGGAGCGGGATGGGGCGGCGCCGTGTTAGCCCTTGTGTCAGATTCATTTCTAGACAGCGACGCAAACCGTCTGGCCGACGTTTACCAGGCAACTTTCGACGTGCGACCCAAGTGGTGGAGAACCACTCTCCATGAAGGGGCTAGGCGGGAAAGCCATTGATTTCTCTATCCGCTGAAACGTTTAGCGTGCAAGTACAACTCATCTGGAAATACTGCTGTTTCCGGCAACCACATCCCCTACTTAATGTCCAAATCAGACGAAAATCAAGCAAAAAGACCAAAACGATCTTGGAAACGCACAGCCTTAGAGTGGGCTGGCCTTCTAGCCATTATCGCATTTTTCAGGTATACGGACCAGGGAACGGTGGTTCAGAGCTGGTTACAAAGAGGGCTGTTAGCCACGGGCATCATGCAAGCCGATGTGCGATATGCTGAGAATCATGATGAGCCTGCAAACTTCAACTTGAAGCTGACTACGCTCGAGGGAGAACCAGCACTTCTGAGCGATTATCGTGGCAAGGTCATATTTCTGAATTTCTGGGCTACTTGGTGTCCTCCTTGCCTAGCTGAGATGCCGTTCATTCAGTCCTTGTACGAAGATGTCGCAAGTGAAGACATCGTTTTTGTGATGGTTTCCACGGATGAAGAAGTGGAAACGGCTCAACGGTTCATCGATGCGAAGGGGTACACACTACCCATATACAGACTAGCAGGGCGCGTTCCTGCCCAGTACGATGTGCGGACTCTTCCCACGACCTATGTCATTTCGCCGTCTGGAAACATGGCAACGGTCCATGTTGGAATGGCTAACTACAATACGCGCGGGTTTCGAAAATTTCTAAAGCAGATGTCTGTTACCAGAGTCTTAGAAGACATTTAGTCTTGGTCTCTGAGATAAGCATCCGTTCCATCTAGCCAATCCTGTCTAGGTGGGCTAAAAATATCAACATCGAGCGTGTCTTCGAGAGCCTCGGCTTTGTGCCAAACGTTGGAAGGGATATGAAGAACTTCTCCTTCATTCACATCCACTACTTCGGACAGGTCTTCTCCAAACCAGAAGCGCAGCTTCCCTTTTAGTATGTAGGTAATCTGCTCATTGTCGTGCTGATGCAACGGGACAATAGCCCCTTTATCTAAGTAGACATGCGCCAGCATAACGCGATCCCCCGTTACTAGCTTTCTTCCAATTTTGGGCGAGAGGGCTTCGAGTGGTATTTCATCCCAAGAGACTTTAGAAACTGAATCGGTAGACATAAGAATCTGATTTGATTGGAGGCATAATTGAAAGTATAACGTCCGGAGAACGGAGTCAAAAGACCTCCCACCCTTAAACCGCCTCCGTAACACATTTCGTTCGAGTGCATCCTACATTACAGCATCTTCGCCTCCTTTCTGGTCAACTAAGGAGAAAACCCTTCTCCTTTCGGTCCTATGGCAGTTCGTCGAAAAAGCACGCGTCCCCTTTCGAATGTTCGGCTCATTGATGAGCTAAAAGTGCGCATGCCTACCGACGCAACCTATGATGTTGGCATTGCAGAATCCGAGGCGGAAGTCATGGCACTGCAAAGCCTTCGATATTCCGTGTTCAATGTCGAAATGAAAGAAGGGTTGTCAGCTTCCCACATTGAAGGTTTGGATGTAGATGCTTTTGACGATCAGTGCCATCATTTGTATGTAAGACATCGAGATACGGGCATCATGGTGGGTACTTACCGAATGCAAACGGTAGACATGGCCCAATCGCATAATGGGTTTTACTCCGGCACCCTGTTTGATTTTTCAGCCGCACCAAGACAACTCATCCAGCGCGGAGTTGAAATTGGCAGAGCATGTATTGAGTTTGACCATCGAAGCCTGAAAGTGTTGTATCTCCTTTGGAAAGGCCTCGGTGTGTATGCGGCTCATCTCGACAAACAATACCTTTTTGGCTGTTGTTCGCTCACTGGTCAGAACGAAGAAGAGGGTTTGGCTGTAAAGAACTATTTATAAAAACGAAGTAGGATGCACCCTGATTTCGAGATTTCACCTCTTG
This sequence comes from Bacteroidetes bacterium UBA7368, assembly GCA_002469915.1. Lineage (GTDB taxonomy): Bacteria > Bacteroidota > Rhodothermia > Rhodothermales > UBA10348 > UBA10348. The sequence continues at coordinate 554 of DKOG01000184.1, read as the reverse complement.
AATCACATATTTGTTGCCAAAACCTCGATTCAGATGCCATTTCAAAACCCCCACGGCTCATGCGAGCATATTTGTCTCTAGGAGCATTAATTTGTAGCCCTCCTGCTATTGATCGCAAGTTTAAAACCATTGACTTTTTGACGGTTTTTGATACGCGTACATTGAAGCGAATCGATCTTGCCTTTTATCGAATTGCATAATGAACTTTCTTCGGGCAAGTCTGCGCCTACTCTCTCTATTCTTGGTGCTTATCGCTCTATTCGTCCTTTGGATGCCCGGCGACTTGTTGCTCAGGACCACCGGCCGGGATACCATTTCCTGGCGCGCAAATGTGCTCCGATTTTGGGGACGCGTGGCAGCTCCTATTATGGGGCTTCGCATTACGGTCGAGGGGACCCCTCCCCAAATGCCTTTCTGCCTGGTAGCCAACCACCTCTCCTACGTGGACGTTTTATTAATGCAGTTTACAACGGGTGGTATCCTTTTGTCCAAAGCGGAGGTGGCCTCTTGGCCCATTGTTGGAGCTCTGAGTGCGCGTATCGGCACCCTTTTTA
>DKOG01000287.1 GCA_002469915.1 Bacteroidetes bacterium UBA7368 | reverse complement strand
CGCCCCCGCAACCATCCTTTCCGGTGGCGTTTCAGGCGGTATTTGGAAGTCAACCAACTCAGGTGCGGATTGGACTCTCGTCAGCGAAAGCCACTTAGCGGTAACCAGAGTGGTACAAGATACTCGGTCAGGACATACATCAACTTGGTATGCTGGAACGGGGGAAAAGACAGGCTCCTCTTTTAATAATGGTTCAGAGACGGGAGAAAACCTGCACGGTACAGGAATCTATAAATCTTCCGATAACGGAAATACATGGGCTAGAATCCAGGCATCGGGTCCCGCCACAGCCACGAGCGGACTATTTGACTTCGTACAAGAAATGGTGGTCAGTCCAACTACAGGAACGGTATTTGCCCTACTCAATCAGAACGGCTTACATCGCAGCACAGACAGTGGATCTACATTTACCAGAGTCCTTGGGACAGATGGAAAAAGTGCGTACAGTGACGTAGCCGTAGATGCGACGGGCAACTTGTTAGCCGTCATGTATAACTTAGTAGATTTTGATGCTAGTGGCGTGTACCGATCAGTAGACGACGGAGCTACCTGGATAGAGGTTTTTGAAAATAACGGGACTGAATTCCCAGATCCGTATAATCTCACCTACGGTAGAACTGTTGTCGCTCTTTCGGCAAGCAACCCAGATATTGCTTACCTCCTAACGGATATGGGAGCGGAGCTTGAGCCCAACACCCGATCAGATGTTCGGTTATTCAAATTAACTATCTCAACCGGTACCTACGAAGATCGCTCAGCTAATATTCCAAACTTCATTGCAGGACCTGGAAATTGGGAAGGAACGACTAATGTGGGCGGATATAATACCCAAGGCGGGTACAACATGGCTATTGCTGTTCACCCAACAGATGAAAACCATGTTGTAATTGGCGGAACGAATCTTTTTCGTAGCCGTGATGGATTTGCGACTCTAGTCACTGACGCAGCAGATGGTTGGATAGGTGGATATGCCACCGCGAACGACATATCCCAATATGCAAATCACCATCCTGATAATCACGTCCTATTATTTGACCCCAGCAGTCCAAACCGGCTTTATAGCGGCCACGATGGCGGCATTAGTGTTAACTCTGATGTGTCAACAGTCGGTGCAGTAGCTTGGACGCGCCTGAATAACAAGTATAATATTACTCAATACTATATGGTTTCTATTGCTAGAGCGGCTGGTGATAATCGAATTACTGGTGGTACTCAGGACAACGGTAGCCCTTTCTTTTTGTTTGATGGTACGACTACCACTGCTTCGGCTGATCTGTCATCCGGTGATGGTGCTTACCAGTATTTGGGTGCGAACGATTTGTATAGTTCATCCCAGAGTGGAGGAGTCAATTACTACCGAGATAATAACGGGACGCTGCAATATTATGGAAGGGCCATACCAGATGATGCGGCTAACAAGCTCTTTATCCATCCGTATACCGTTGATAAATCCAACGAAACGATTGTTTTCTACCCGGGTGGGGCTGAGCTATTTCGAGGAGTAGCTCCAGATGACATTAACACTTATGAGCATACATGGACGAAGCTCACTGATCTTGAGCTACCTGGCGGGTATGGCTTCAGTGCATTGTCTACCTCGGAAGCAGGTTCACCGGGGGTACTTTACTATGCGGGGTATTCTGCAAGTGCGGCTCCCAAGATTTACCGTTTTGCCGATGCTGCTACGGCAACCACTGGTGCAGTCGAACGCTCCATTCCAGGCGCGGAACCTGGTGGCTATGTTCTAAACATTGCGGTCAATCCTCAAGATTCAGAAGAAATCTTGATTTCGATAGCGAATTACAACACAGAAAGCCTCTATTACTCTTCTGATGGTGGACAGAGTTACACCGCTGTTCAGGGAAACCTTGCTGGTACGGGCGACAACGGCCCGTCTGTTCGAGCAGGTACCATCCTTCCCATGAATGGAGAAAAATTGTACGTCGTTACGACAAGTACAGGTACGTATTCGACTCAAACGATGAACGGCAGTTCTACGGTCTGGTCTCAAGAAGGGGAAGCGCAAATGGGAAGCGTAGCCGGAGCTTGGATAGACTCTCGAATCTCTGATGGAAGAATTGTTGTTGGTACTCACGGGCGTGGAGCCTTTGTGGGAACTCCAGCAACCGTTACAGCAAATACAGCACCTGTTGCCTCAGCCGTGTCAGGCTCGAGTCTAGAAGATGCCGATGTAAGTGTTACCCTTTCGGCCACGGATGGTGACTCTGACCCATTGACATACAGCATAGTGGATCAGCCGGCAAACGGAACCGTGGTTCTTAGCGGAACGAGCGCCGCCTACACGCCGGCCGCTGACTTCAATGGTACAGATTCATTCACCTACAAGGCGAATGATGGCTCTGATGATTCCAACTCAGCAACAGTAACGCTCACTGTCGCTGCTGTAAATGATACGCCTTCCTTTACCGTTGGAGTGGATCAAATGATGAATCTAAGTGGTGGTGCACAGTCCATTACGGATTGGGCGACGGATATCAGTGCTGGTCCGGCAAATGAGTCATCTCAGACGGTATCATTTACGCTTACCCCGGACGATACATCGTTATTTGCAGATGGTCCTACGGTTAGTGCAGACGGCACGTTGACGTACACTCCTGCAGCAAATGCTGGAGGATCTACAGCAGTGGCTATCTACATTTCTGATGACGGTGGAAGTGACAACAACGGATTTGATGCATCAGCTGATCAGTCCTTCATGGTTGAAATCGTAAACGACACGGCGAACGAAGATCAGGCGATTCCGACCGAGTTCACGTTAAGCGGTGCTTACCCAAATCCGTTCAATCCAACCACCACAATACAATTCGGACTGCCGGCAGCTGCTGACGTCCAAGTACAGGTGTTTGACCTTACGGGTCGAATGGTGATGACCGTACCGAGCAAAACCTTTACTGCAGGTGCAAAACACTCCGTTCGACTAAATGCCAGCACGTTGGCATCAGGGTCATACTACTACCGCGTTCTAGCATCCTTTTCAGGCGGAACGGAAGTCAAAGTTGGATCCTTTATACTGCTGAAATAAAAGGAAAACAACCTGTTTACATTGCAATCGGGTGCGAGACGAAAGTCTCGCGCCCGATTCTTTTTGATGCTTATCCCAGTTGAGGCTTATCC
>DKOG01000234.1 GCA_002469915.1 Bacteroidetes bacterium UBA7368 | reverse complement strand
AGGCATTCCCTGGGATAATTGCGGGATCACCAGAGTCGCCGCCGAGCAGGGCTAAATCCCGAAATTGCAGATTCAGACCTGAATTTGTTTTGACTCCTCCGTGGCATGCCACGCAGCGATCATTGAGAACGGGCCGAATTTCAGTATTGAAATCGACCTTTTCACCGGCACAGCCAGATATCAGACTGGCAAACAGTATCCAAACGTATTTCCGCATGCCAAAGGATCGGAATCAGACCACATCATAGTCAAGGAGTCATTCAAGGAAACAAGGTGATCTGGCAATTGAAAATCCATATACTAAAACAGATATCATTAACCCTGGACGTTATGAACCGCCGTCAATTCGCTAGAACATCAGCCATTGTCTCCGCAGGAGCCACGCTTATGCCACGAGCACTTCACATCATTTCAAAACGAAGTATCTCGGATTTGGTCATCGGCCACGGCGACTTCCGGTACCGGGTGGATCAGGAGTGGGGAAATCTGGACCCCATGGCTCACCCCGTCAAAAACTGCCATGAAATGGTACAGGATCGGTCTGGTCGACTCATTATGATCACGGATGAAGTGAAGAACAACATTCTAATTTATGATCGGAGTGGGAAGTTAGTTAGCAGCTGGGGTACTACGTTTCCGTATGGACACGGACTGACGCTCTCGGACGAAGGGGATGCTGAATATTTGTGGATCTGTGACAATGGTTTTGACGGAAATGCACAGGTCGTCAAGACCACGTTGGATGGCAAGGAGGTCATGCGCCTAGCCAATCCCAAGACGTTTGGTGAGTATGGCGAAGAGGATAATTTTTATCCGACCGAAACGGCTGTTGCAGCCAACGGCGATATATATGTGGCTGATGGGTACGGGTCACAGTGGATTCTTCAGTATGCATCGGATGGGACGTTTATTCGGAAATTTGGTGGAAGAGGAGATGGGGACAGCCAGTTTTCAACGGCTCATGGTGTCTGTATTGACTCTCGCGGGAAAGGAGATCCAACATTGATGATTACCTCTCGGGGGCACAATGCTTTTAAACGGTATTCGATGGATGGAGCGTACCTGGAGACCCTGTTTTTACCGGGAGCATTCGTTTGTCGGGCCGTGATTGATGACGATATCCTGTATTCAGGGGTTTGTTGGTCACGTTTGAAGTACCTGAACCAGACACCTAACTCTGGATTTGTAACCATTTTGGATGCTTCAGGGACCGTGGTATCGAATCCGGGTGGAACTCAACCCGAGTACAGAGATGGGGAGCTACAGCTCATGCTTCAGCAGGAAGACCTGTTTCATCATTGCCACGACGTTTGCGTCGATTCAGACAAAAACCTCTACGTATGTCAGTGGAATGCTGAACAATCCTACCCTATCAAACTGGAGCGGATATAGCCCATGGGGATCTTGGAAAAGAAGAACAGGCGGATCCTAGGACTGATTGTTCTCGCGGTCGTCATTGTCTATCGCATGTTCAGAGACCCCGTAAGTCCTACCGTATCTAAGAGTACTGAACAGGGGGGAATAATGGGTTCGATGGCTGACTATGCCCTAACAGTCGCCGGTATGTTTGTACTGGGCCATGAGGTCCAAAGCTTTCAGGAATGTGGGGACGCTGCTTCAGAGTCTCTTTGGATTAATGACCTCACGGATTCGGTTGAAGGTCTATATGCTGAGACAGAAAATCCTGCCGAACCGTATGATGCTGTTTTTGGATCAGTAAGTATGCGGCGAGAAGAAGCTCCAGAAGATGGGTTTGGAGCTGATTATGCTGGAACAGCAGTGATCACTCGTATTAATTACTGGCCGTTGGAAGGGTTCAATTGTGCCTATGATTGGGATGCTTTTGATTTTCAAGCGTTTGGAAATGAGCCTTTCTGGAGGGCACGCTTAGCCGAAGGCAAGGTAGTGCTAACTACACCGGAGGGAGAGCAAACGTTTGAAGTTGATGCGCACCGATGGCCACTCTCGAACACGGACAAAACCTTTGTTTTATCGGCATCTGACGAAGAGTGCCGCGATACCATGACGGGTACCTTTTATGGCGAATCGGTTGAGCTTTTTGTCGGGGAATCTCGGTGGAAGGGCTGTGGACACTGGGGCCTGGGTAAATAAAAAGCGGGTCCNNAACCGCTCCTTTGCTCACTTAGATACTCAGTGTTGAATAAGCTAAGTGGCGCTATCCTCTACCCAGGATATTAAGTTTAGTTATTTGTGATCGTGTAGGTGACGGTGCGGACATAGTTGTCAGGCTCGGCTTCGACTGTAGCGACAGCTTCGTAGTTCAAGCCCAGTCCGTTTTCATTTACGTCATCGATCTTATGTACGAGATCCACTGATTTTTCTGAGAGACTTTTTTTGCCCTTTGACTGTGCGTCTTTTGGAGCGCCCATCGTTGCATACAGCGTAAGACCTTTACTCATGTCTTTATCTAGCTTGGCGGAGATTTTCTTGTCGTCGCCGTTTGCGGTAACCGCATAGGTCGCAGAAGCAGTTGCAGCGTCAGGAGCTTGACCGGCCGTCGCAGCGGCAATCGTCATGTTGATCGTTCCCTGAACAGAGATGACGGCGATTTCAGCCACATTAATGGTGACTTGCTGTGTGGCTTTGTTGCTCTGGGCCATAGCGGTTGTGGAGAAAGCGAGGGCGAGTAGGGTAAGGGCAAGGAGATTTTTCATAGCGTGACCTGTTGGGTAAAGTGTTAACGAGTGGCTCTCGTCGAAAGCATCTGTGAGTTACGGTTGTGCCAGAGAACTACAATCCGCATGCCGGAAGACACGGAAAGGACAAAATCGGTCCAAACAGGCGAACAACGATGATCACTCCTCCTTCTCCCCGCGCTCGAGTGTTTCGTCAGCAAAACAATAGTGGTTTGCTAACATCACAAATTGTAGGGTCTCGCCGATAAATGGGGAATAAATTGGGATGATGGGCATATACTTCTTCTCTCGTATACTTTGCTCCACTTACATCCATTCAGTTTATCCTGAAAAGATGACGACAAACTCCACATCAAAAATGAAAAAGGAACTGGGCCTATTTGATGTTTGGGCCTTGGCCGCCGGTGCAACGTTGAGCGGTGGTTTCTTTCTGCTGCCAGGAATTGCAGCTGCAAGTGCAGGTCATTCCGTGCCTCTCGCCTATCTGATCGCTGCTTTGTTCTTGCTGCCCGGGCTATTGGCAAAAGCAGAATTAGCTACGGCAATGCCTCGTTCGGGAGGAGTCTACTTTTTCCTAGATCGATCGATGGGGCCTTTGTGGGGGACTATGACCGGTTTTGGTACGTGGATATCACTCGTTTTAAAAACGGCTTTCGCACTCGTGGGAGTGGGGGCATACATAGGCATCTTTTTTCCTGATTTGCCTATTGAGCCCGTTGCAGCTGGGCTCGCGCTGGTATTTGGCGTCCTGAATATGTTTGGGGCCAAAAAAACGGGTACGGCTCAAGCACTTGTAGTAATTGGTCTAATGCTCCTGATCGCTTGGTTTACTGGGTTTGGCTTGTTTAAGGTAGAGCTTGGTTCGTTGAGTGATATGCTCGCGACTGAATCAGGAAGCCTGTTTTCAACAGCCGGTCTACTCATCGTTTCCTATATGGGTTTGACTAAAGTGGCGAGTGTGGCCGGCGAGGTGAAAAATCCAGATCGGAATTTACCACTTGGCATGTTACTCGCATTTTTAACCGCTATTGTATGCTACGTCGTTGGGACGGAAGTCATGATTGCAGCGGTAGGTGTGGAAGTGCTTGGGGCGAATGGAGGTGATTTAACACCTGTGGCCACCGTAGCGGATGCCCTTTTTGGTAACGCTGGCAAAATTGTGATGACGATTGCATCGGTATTGGCCGGTTTTGCGCTTATAAACGCTGGAATTATGAGTGCCTCCAGGTATCCTATGGCCATGAGTAGAGATAATCTACTTCCTGAACCATTAGGCCGCGTTTCACCTAAAACATCCTCCCCAATCATATCTGTGATCTTCACCGTCGCAGTTATGTTGTTGTTTTTAACCGTGTTCAACCCGGTCAAGTTGGCCAAGCTAGCCTCTGCTTTTCAATTGCTCATGTTTGCTATGAGTACGATGGCCGTGATTGTTATGCGAGAAGCACGCCTCGCTTCCTATGATCCTGGGTTCAAGAGCCCATTCTATCCCTGGTTGCAAATTATTGGTATTGTGGCTTCGTTCTGGCTGATCTTTCAAATGGGATATTTATCGATCGGGTTTACTCTTGGTCTTCTTTGGTTTGGAGCTTTGTGGTACAAGTATTACGCCTCGGATCGAGTCCAGAGAAGTGGAGCGATATTCAATATTTTTGAGCGTCTGGGAAGAAGTAGCACCGACGGTTTAGATCGTGAGCTAAGGGGCATTTTGAAGGAGAAGGGTCTGAGAACAGACGATCCATTTGACGAGATCGTTGCGCGAAGTTTTGTGATTGATATTGCCTATTCGACTTCTTTTGAAGATATCGTTGAAGGTGCTGCGGCCTTGCTTGCTGGACGTATTCCAATGACGGCTCATAACATATCCAGAAAATTTCTGGAAGGAACCCGTCTGGGTGCCACGCCGGTTACGAAAGGCGTAGCGCTACCCCATATGAGTATAGAAGGGCTTTCTAACGCTGAATTGGTCATTGTCCGTGCTAAAGAAGGTATTACCTTGCAGGCACCTGATCTTGAATTGAGTCCTGAAAAACCTGATTCCACCGTTGAAGCGATCTTTTTCTTGATTAGTCCAAAGGAGAATCCAGGACAACACTTACGCATTCTTGCACAGATCGCACGACTCGTGGATGGTGATACCTTTAACGAAGAGTGGCAGTCCGCTGCGGATGAGCTTCAACTGAAGGAAGTACTACTTATGCAGGAGAACTTCCTCTTTATTACGCTAAGGTGCGATTCTAAAGCGGCCGTTTTGATTGGCAAGTCGCTCAAAGAGATTGATCTGCCACCAGGGAATCTGATTCCTGTTGTTCGCCGTGGTCACAAGAACATAATTCCCCAAGGGGAGACCGTTCTGGAAGAAGGAGACCGACTAACCATTTTAGGAGAGCCCGAAAGCTTAAAAGATATTCGGTCGCAATACTTCGCTGGTTAGATCAGTGCTTGGACTAGGCTAGAATGTCTTTTACAACGTGGCCGGATACATCGGTTAATCTAAATCGGCGCCCTTGATTCAGGTACGTCAGTTTTTGATGATCAAATCCTAACAAATGTAGCAATGTGGCCTGGAAATCATGTACGTGGACGGGATTGCTTGCGATATTGTATCCAAAATCATCCGTCTTGCCATAAACGGATCCTGCCTTAATACCCCCTCCAGCGACCCAGACAGAGAAGCATCGAGGATGATGGTCTCGTCCGTAGTTGGTTGGGGAGAGTCTGCCTTGCGAATAGCTCGTGCGACCAAATTCTCCTCCCCAGACGACTAGAGTATCTTCCAAAAGACCGCGCCGTTTCAGGTCTTTAATCAGCGCTGCAGAAGGCTGGTCGGTGTCCTTGGCCATGGTGGCAATGTCGTTTGGCAAGTTTCCATGTTGATCCCATCCTTGGTTGTAGAGTTGGATAAAGCGGACATCTCGTTCGGCCAAACGGCGAGCCAACAAACAATTTGCAGCGTATGTACCAGGAATGCGCGCTTTTTCACCATACAATTCGAAGACCTCGTCGGGCTCATCGGAAAGGTCCATCGCCTCGGGAACAGAGGTTTGCATCCGATACGCCATTTCGTACTGAGCAATCCGAGAATCGATTTCGGGGTCCATCACTCGTTCATGCTCTTTTTGGTTCAACTCTCGAAGTGCATCGAGCATACGCCGTCGACTTACACGCGAAAGACCTTCTGGATCTTTCAAGTAGAGAACCGGATCTGCGCCACCTCGAAACTGCACACCTTGATGCAGAGAAGGGAGAAACCCATTGCCCCACAACCTAGAGTAAAGGGGTTGGTCGCCTTCCCGCGTACGTGAAAGAAGGACAGTGAACGTGGGTAAGTTGTCGTTCATTGATCCCAATCCATAGCTCATCCAGGAGCCGAAAGAGGGGCGCCCGGTTTGTTGGGATCCCGTCTGGAAAAAGGTAATCGCAGGATCATGATTTATAGCCTCCGTGTGCATGGAACGGATGACACACAACTCGTCAGCGATACTCGCGGTATGTGGAATTAAATCTGAAAACCAACCACCGGCTTTTCCATGTTGGGAAAATTTGAATTGAGATCCGGCCATCGGAAATGACTTCTGATACGCGGACATACCCGTCAGTCGTTGACTTCCACGAATAGAGGCGGGTATCTCTTCTCCGTTCAATTCCTGCAAGGTCGGCTTGTAGTCGAGTAATTCTAGGTGTGAAGGCCCCCCACTTTGGAATAGATAAATGACACGTTTGGCTTTCGGTGCAAAGTGGGGACCAATTGGGTCGGCGCTGGGCCCCTGGCCAAATGCATTTAGGATTCCAGCAGGATTGAGCATGGTGGCGAGCGCCGCGGTACCAAAACCCATGCTGGACCGAGACAGAAAATGCCGCCGGGAGCACTGATATTTCAGGTCGTCAAAGTTGCTCATCGGAGTATGGTGGTTGCGTCGAAATTCATGATGGTAGAGGCTACCGTCGCATAGGCGGCTACTTCTGAAGCATCCAGACTCAGGGACCGTGGATACTCTCCTGTTTTGAGCAGGAGGGAGGCTGCTTCGGGGTTTTGTCGGAAACTCTGCGTCTCCAATCGCAATAGTTCAGTAAGCGTTTCGAGTTCACCCTCGTTTGGAGATCTCGAGGTAAGGGCTCGAAAGCCGAACGATATACGATCAGCGTCTGAAGGGCCACCTTCTAGAATCATACGCTCAGCAAGAATACGAGACGCTTCC
>DKOG01000093.1 GCA_002469915.1 Bacteroidetes bacterium UBA7368 | reverse complement strand
CCGTTTCTCCCGCTGTTCGAGATACCTCTAGTATGACTCCAGTAAGAATACCGGATACGGCATTGGGTAGAACAATGCGGCGAATGGTCTGCCAACGCGTCGCACCCATGCTCCAACACGCCTCTCTAAACGCGTGGGGCACAGATTGAAGTGATTCTTTTGTGGCCACAATCACGACGGGAAGCGTCATAATGGCTAGCGTCAGGCTGGAGGCTAGAATACTCGTGCCGAACTGCAAGAAAATGACGAATGCACCCACACCAAATAAGGCATGTACGATAGAAGGCACGCCCGCAAGATTGATAATGGCTAGGTTAATGGCCCTGGTTAACCAGTTGTCTGCAGCATATTCACTGAGGTAAATAGCCGCGGCAATCCCTAATGGGACAGAAAAAACGAGTGCAAGAGACACCAAGAACAACGTACCTAGGAGGGCAGGGAAGATGCCGCCCTCGGTCATACCGTTACTTGGAAACTCTGTAAGGAAAGCCCAGCTAATGGCTGGACCACCCCGTATGATGAGAAGAACCAAAATGATCAGGACAGGCAAGATCAAAAGCCACGTCATGAGCATGAATAACATGCGCCATCGCTTTTGAATCTGGTAGTTCCGAAGGTTCAGATCACTTGCTGAAAACATGGCTTATTTTTTCTTGATTCCGCGCACCACAAGGTCCGCAGTCAGGTTGATCAGAAAAGTGATGAGGAAGAGAAAGATGCCGAGCGTGAACAAGGCTCCATAGTGGGATGACCCTACCGCCGTTTCTCCCAACTCGGCAGCAATCGTAGCGGTTAGAGCCCTGACGGAATCGAATGCGCTTCCAGGAATATTAATGGAATGGCCCGATGCCATTAAGACGGCCATTGTCTCGCCAAATCCGCGTCCAATTCCGAGGAGAACAGCTGAGACTAATCCGTTTTTCGAGGCCGGTATCACAACTCTCCAAATCACCTGCCATCGCGTAGCGCCCATTGCTTCGGCAGCTTCCCTGTATTTCTCAGGAACAGCCTTTAAGGCGTCTTCAGCAATGGTCGTCATGATCGGAGCCGCCATCAACCCTAGAATCACTCCGGCGTTAAGGACATTAAGTCCAATCGGCACATCGAAGAGGTCGATAATGATGCCGTTCATGATTGTAAGGCCAATAAAGCCCCAGACAACAGATGGAATCGCAGCAAGTAATTCCACTAGTATCTTAAGCGTCTCTCTGGTTTTACCGGTGGCAAACTCTCCGATATAGATGGCAGCGCCAAGCGAAAACGGGATAGCAATTAGCATGGCCATTCCCGTAATACTGGCCGTTCCAACCATGAGCGCAAGCGCTCCGTAGGTTTCGTTTGTCTCGGAGGTAGGGCGCCAATTAATGGAGCCGAAAAACTCAGACAAGCTAAATTCATCTCCAATAAAGCCGACTCCTTCTTTGGCTATGAAAATGAAGATGCTAATGATGAAAACGATAGCCGAAATGCCACCCATAAACATCAATATCTGCACCAATCGATCGATATACCAAGAGATGTCTCTATGATCTAGGCGCCGCAGGGATTGTTGTTGTTTAGCCATCAGGATGAGTGGTCATCTTTTGCTGGGCCGCGGACAAGGTGGACCAGGTTATCTACCTGTTCGGACAGCAGGCTGAATTCTTCTTCCTTTTTAGCTGACACATCCCATCGGAGCGCGCTCGTTCCAAATGGAACACTCTCCGCATAGTCTCCGATATCAGAGTTGAGCGTCACGAGTACGTCATGCGTTTTCCACTCGGCAGAGGCCCAATTGGAGATCCCGCTTGGATCCAAACCGCTCATGTCTAATCCACGCTCTTCACACAGGAGCCTAGTCGATTCCCGGATTACAGCGTGCGGTGAATGCCCAGCGCTATTTGCTACGACTCGATCCGCATGGAATTTTCGGCATAATGCCACAGCAATCTGTGTTACCGAATCGTCATGTTTGTCGAGAAACAGCAACCGGTATCGACGCCTTTGTTTGGTTTCACCCGTACGCGCAAAAACGACTTCCTCACAGAGATTTTTAGCCTGATCACTTACTCGCTCAATCTGGTTGATGATCACCAATCTGGCAAACAGATCCTTGGTGCTCAGATTCTCTTTGTCAGGACCTATTAAATCGGCATAAGCCGTCAAGAAGTCCCGATCCACAATACGAGCATCCCCCATAGTGGCTTTGGCCGACTCCGTATTCTGTTCTTGATAGGCTGATAACGCCTTCGCAAGCATCTCCAGGGCATCATACGCCATCACCTGGACCTCTCGCTTGAACGAGCCTTCTACTGCCCTTTCCAAGTGAACCGATTCTCTAGAAATGGTGGCTGCGTAATCGCCCAAGCGCTCTAAAAGAATGATGGTCCGCAGTGAGGAGGATACGAAGCGTAGGTGACCGGCAGAGGGGAGGTATTTCGCAATGAATCTGTGGCATGACAGATTCAGTGTGTCTACTTCCCGATTTACTGGATGATCACCTAGTATTGTCGCGTAGGCCAGCTCCGAGTTCTGGCACAGGAGAGAAGCGATGGAATCCGAAAGGTTTTGATGTACGGTGGATCCAAGATTAAATATCCTGTTTCGTATAGCATCTAGATCCGTCTGGAGACGTTGTTCAAAATGGGACATAAGTACCCTTTTCGTTGTGTATCAGGTAATAGGCAGTGCTTAAACGCTAGGATTAACGCATTCTACCGGGGTGGCAGAGGCATACCCTTTGTTTAGAATGATGCACTGGCCTTCATCACTCAAAATCCAGTTGAGGTATTCAGCGGTTGCGCCATCAGGCTGGCCAGCTGTGTACATGAGAAGGGGTCGCGCAATGGGGTAAGAACCGTCCAAAGCCGTTGCTACGGATGGAGTTACGCAGTTATCGGTCCCATCTAAGGTTACACAAGGCATTTTCACTTCGTCGGAGGCATAGGCAAGGCCACTATATCCGATTGCGCAGGCAGTATGCATGACTAAGTCCACAACATCCTTTGATCCGTGCATGTCACGAGATCCTAACTTGAAATCCTGTTTGGCTAGAACCGCCTCGCGGAAGTAGGCATAGGTGCCCGAATTGTTTTGACGGCTTACCCGCACAATCTCGTCACTTGAGCAACCTGGAACTGTTATTCCCAATTGGGACCAGCGCTCATAAGCGCCACCATCCGCGTAAATCTGAGCAAGTTGCTCGATGGATATTTCATTCATCGGGTTGTCTGGGTGAACAAAAATAGCAAGGGCATCAAATCCAACGATGAACTCCTGGGGCTCTTTTCCGGCTTCTATCAATGATGCCCTTTCTGAATCCTTCATCTGTCGAGACGCATTTGCAATATCTACCGTGCCGTTTAGCAGTGACGCGATGCCTGTTCCAGAGCCGCCACCAGTTACCGCAATGGCTACCGCTGGATTTACATTCTGGTATTCTTCGGCCCAAGCTTGGGCCACATTCACTAGCGTATCGGATCCTTTGTTTTGAACAACAACACGTGATGATCCAGATTCGCTACGCGTACAAGCGGAGAGCATCATCACTGAAAGAATGGTGAAAGCGAGTGTTTTTGAGAGTTTCATAGTTGGTTTCTAAGGAAAAAATCTAAAATTTTGCAGAAACAGTCAGACGTCCCTTAATCATTGGATCGTCCTCGAAATCGTTCTTGTCGTAAATCAGGTTTGGGATGATTTCCACCCCTGTTGCCGGGCTCACGGCATATCCGATAATGGCCCATGCGTTTTGAGATTTCGCTCCGACTTGGTCTCTATTCATCATGTCATAGCGGACAACGAGACGTTGACCTTCTTTGACGGTGTAGAATCCAAATACAGAGGCCCCCATCTTAGTGTCTTCGCCGTCGGTTGCGTCCATGGTTTTCGGGTTGAAATACCCTTCGACCCCAACCTGATACTCATCCTGTGTATAGCCTACGAAGGCATTTGCGGTAACAGAAGATCCACCATCAAACGCGTAATAATCGCCACCAACAGAAACGTTGAAAGCCTCATTTGCCTTGAAATCGAGTTGCCCGTAAATGCGTTTGTACTTATCTGTTTCTTGCTTGCCGCCAGAGTTATTGGCCACCATAAAGACGTATTTGGTGCGTCCATTCTCGGTAAGTAGACCCGAAAAGAGGATCCCCATGTCTCGAGAACTGGCAATCTTGGCTCGGTCCATTACCGTTCTTTCCAGACTTCTGTATCCCCATGTTTTCTCGGCGAGGATCCATTTTCCAGGGTTTTGCGCGCCGAGCGAAATATGATGCCCTGCGCCTAGGGCATTGCTCCACTTGAGGTACATATCCTTTATAAAGGGTGCAGGCTTGCCTTCAGTATTTGTAGCCTTATCGGCGCCCTCAAAGCGAACACGTCCTGAGAAGTTATCAGATATGGTATAGTCAGCCGTCAGGTAGACGCGACGGTATCCAAATCCATTGTCTCCGTTGTCTGTTTCACCGGGGGATTGCACGGTGTAGCTGTAGTCTGAAACTAAAAGACCGCTAAAATGGAAATGATCTTGAGCTCGGGCTGAGAGGGAAAAGACTGAAAAGAAGCAAAACGCTGCCAAGAAGGGCACTCCAAGTTTTTTCATTGATCGAACCGAATTGGGAAATGTTTTTGAACAGCCACCCCTTGTTCAGGTGACTGGCGCAATCTTACACTCCCAATGTTATCTTACTATTAACAAAGTGTCCTCGGGTCCAAAAAGAAGTATGGAATTCCTTTTGAGAAGCGAGATTTGACCGAATCCATGAATTGGGTATCCCTGGGTGTCGGCGTAGCCGGAGGGCTTTTATTATTTCTGTATGGGTTATACGTCTTAACCGAGGCACTGAAGCACGCCGCTGGATCAGCGATGAAGCGCATCCTAAGGCGATTGACCTCGAACAAGTTCAAAGGCGCCTTCGCAGAGGCATTTATTACCTCGGTTATTCAGTCCTGGTCAGTCACCACGGTCTTAGTAGTTGGATTTATTTCGGCGGGTTTGATGTCTTTAACTGAGTCCGTCGGTGTGATTATGGGTGCCAACATTGGTACCACTATTACTGCACAGATCATCGCTTTTAAGGTGACCAAAGCCGCGATGGTCCTCATTGCTGTTGGTGGACTCAGTTTTGTATTTGCGAAAAAGGAGTCTTGGAAAAACTATTCTCTGATAGTCCTCGCCTTAGGATTGATCTTTTTCGGAATGACGGTGATGTCTGACGCCACGGCCCCGTTGCGTTCCTACGACCCATTTATTGACTTCATGCAACGCATGGAAACGCCTCTCTCAGGAATTCTCGCGGGGGCGATATTCACTGCTGTTGTTCAAAGCTCATCTGCGACGACAGGGATTATCATTGTGTTGGCGACTCAGGGTCTAGTCACGCTTGAAGCAGGTATTGCATTGGCATTCGGAGCAAACATCGGAACCTGTGTTACGGCGATGCTGGCTGCCATCGGTAAACCGACTGAAGCAGTCCGAGCTGCCTTTGTCCATGTGTTGTTTAATGTCGCAGGTGTCCTGATATGGATCGCATTTATTGATCAACTCGTCGATTTCGTACAGTGGATGTCAGTGGATGTCAGTGGATGTGAGGGCGACCGGTGCAGAAACGGCGGCCGAAATCGTGCCCAGGCAGATTGCCAACGCTCATACTGTATTCAATCTGGCAAATACATTCATTTTAATATGGTTTGCCCACCCAATCGCCCGTTTGGCCACCTACTTCGTCAAGGATAAGCCTGAGGCAAGCGAACCGGTATTAAAGGCAAAATATCTAGACGAGGTTCTCATTTCCACGCCTTCTCTGGCAATGGATCGAGTGCGGATGGAATTGGGGCGCATGGGTGAACGGGTCGTCGCCATGATTCAGAAGTCGGCTGATGTTGTTCTCGAAGGCAGGGAATCAGAGCTGGCTAAACTGGAAGCACTTGACGAAGAAATCGATGCGCTTTTTGATCAGATAGCCCATTATTTGGGCAAGGTGTCTGCACAAGCACTGTCAAAAACGGAAGCAGCTGACCTGAGTCTGTATTTGTCTACGGCGAATGTGCTTGAAAACATGGGCGATCGCGTAGAAAACCGGATGGTCGCTGCGGGATATGAAGTCGCGCGCATTCAAGAAGAGTTTTCTGTCGAAACCAGACAAAAAATGAGGGAGTTGATTTTGTCTGTCGTCCCAGTTGTAGAAAATGCACTTCGGGCCATGGATTCACAGGATGTCAAATTGGCCAAATCTGTCAGAAGGGAGAAGGCCAGAATGAATGTACTCGTTCGAGATCTCCCGGGGCACCTACAAGAGCGATTAATTGAAAGTGGTGGTGAGCGAGTTCGGATATTCGGAATTGAATCCGAGATCGTGGAATCCTCTAAACGCCTTTACGACCTGTCTAAACGCATTGCCCGCGCAGTAATTGAAAGAAAAAAAGAGGCGGACCGGAAGTAATCCGGCCCGCCTCAAAGCGTCTCGCATCTACGGTCAAAGACTAGTCTTCGACGTTATCGATCTGTGCTTTCTGCAGCTTTCCGCTGTAATCTACATACACCGTTTTAGTCTCTGTGTAAAACTCGAATACTTCCCATCCGCCTTCACGGTGTCCGTTTCCGGTACCTTTTACACCACCAAATGGCATGTGTGCTTCTGCACCGATGGTTGGACCATTCACGTAAGTGATCCCCGCTTCGATTTCATGCATGGCACGGAATGCGGTTGCGATATCCTGCGTGTAAATGGCAGAAGAAAGACCGAACTCAATGTTGTTCGCCACTTCAACGGCCTCTTTATAGGAAGAGATCTTGATAACCGATAGAACCGGACCGAAAATTTCTTCTTTGGCGATACGCATATTCTGAGTTACATCCGTGAAGATAGTCGGCTCATAAAACGTTCCGTCTTCAACGCCTTCTCCTGTTGGACGCTTACCACCAATGAGGCATGTAGCACCCTCTTCGATACCGACGCCAACGTAGTACTCAATCTTGTCCAGTCCTTTCTGGTTGATGACAGGACCCATTTCTGTGTCGTCTAGGTTGCCATATCCAATTTTAAGTGCCTTGGCTCTTTCGGCGAGAGTGTTAACCAACTCGTCATGTACGTCTTCATGCACGATCAAACGTGAAGTAGCGGTACAGCGCTGTCCAGTGGTCCCGAACGCACCCCACAGGAGACCGTCGATGACGAGATCAAGATCTGCATCTGCCAACACGATCATTGGGTTTTTACCACCCATTTCGAGGGAAAAGCGTTTGTGCATTCTGCCGCACGCTTCGCCAACTTGAGATCCAGTTACTGTTGAACCCGTGAAGGAAACTGCATTTACATCAGGATGCTCTACAAGTGCACGGCCGGCGTTTCCACCACCTTGAACGAGATTCAGAACGCCAGCTGGTAGACCGGCTTCAACCATAATCTTGACCAACAAGGCGCCACTATGAGGAGCATCTTCACTGGGTTTGAAGACGACCGTGTTACCGGCAGCTAGGGCAGGAAACATCTTCCACGTCGGAACGGCTACTGGGAAGTTCCAGGCTGAAATCACACCGCAAACGCCAATAGGGCGGCGAATGGACATGTTGAACTTATTAGGCATTTCAGACGGTACGGTATGACCGAAAAGACGTCTGGTCTCAGTGGCAGCGTAATATGCTGTATCAATAGCCTCCTGAACATCACCTTTTGTCTCGAAAAAAGGCTTGCCCATTTCACGCGTCATTTGAAACGCTAACTCGCTTTTGCGCTCAGTTAGGAGATCGCCAATGCGCCGAAGTATGTCACCTCTGGCTGGAGCTGGCATGGATCCCCATGTTTTAAATGCGGTGCGTGCAGCCCGGACAGCGTCGTCCACGTCTTCGACTCCCGATTCGGGGAATTGACCGATAACATCGCTGTTCAATGCTGGATTGATGTCTTTGAAACTGGCGCCGGAAGCGGCATCCTGCCAGGTCCCATCAATAAAATTCTGATTCAGTACTTCAGACATGGAATGTTCTTTGGAGGTTAGGTTTTTCGATTCCGGAAATTACTCAGCTTCATCAGGTCGTTCAAGCAAAGATTCTGCGTGGAAATTCAGATTTGGTACGGGAATACAGTTGTATATTCAAAGGCTCAAACTTTGATCTGCAAGAACCGGACCTGCTGAAACCCTATGCTAAATTTAAAGAATAGGCTCTCCCAACGTGTACAATCCGTTCCTCCCTCGGGGATCAGGCGTTTCTTTGAAATTGCTGCGACGATGGAAGAGGTAATTACCCTCGGAATTGGTGAGCCAGACTTCGTTTCTCCTGAGCCAATTATGAGAGGAGCACGCGAATCCATGGAACGCGGACTCACTGGATATACCTCTAATGCAGGAATTGCCCCCCTGCGCGAGGCGATTTCTGAGGAAGTAGACAGGTTGTACGGCGTTAAATATGACCCGGCAAGCGAAGTTCTTGTGACGGTAGGTGTTAGCGAGGCGCTTCAATTAGCCATGTTGGCTCTTTTAGATCCGGGAGATGAAATACTCATACCTGAGCCTTGCTTTGTGTCTTATGGCCCAGCCGCCATATTTGCCGGTGCGACCGTAAAATATGTGCCAACATCTGTTGAACATAATTTCCAAGTAACGGCGGCAGACATCGAAGCTCGGATTACAGATCGGACGAAGATGTTATTTTTAGCTTACCCGAGTAATCCAACGGGCGCCGTTTTGAGTCGTGAGACGCTCATGGAGATTGCAGAGGTGGTCGAACGGCATGACTTGCTCGTTCTTTCTGATGAGATTTACGATCGCTTGATTTACGGCTCTGCACTCCAGTCTGGTCATACCTGTTTACCGTCCATCGATAGTCTTAGAGATCGTACTGTTCTGCTTGGTGGCTTTTCGAAAGCCTATGCCATGACAGGCTGGCGAGTGGGTTATGCATGTGCTCCAAAGCCCATTTACGAGGCCATGTACAAATTGCACCAGTACATTATCATGTCTGCTCCAACAGCGAGTCAGTGGGGTGCTTTGGCCGGGCTTAAGGAATGCCAGCCAGATGTGGAACGCATGAGACAGGCTTATGATGAGCGTCGGCGTACGATCGTGGATGGCTTCCGTGCTGCTGGACTACCCACATTTGAGCCAGAAGGTGCTTTTTATTGCTTCCCTGATATCCGATCTACCGAACTCAATTCCGAGGACTTTGCACAACAATTGCTTGAAGCCGAGCATGTTGCTGTCGTTCCGGGTGATGCGTTTGGGCCTTCAGGAGCGGGGTATGTTCGCTGTTCGTACGCCAACTCCCTGTCTAACATCCAGGAAGCGGTAAAACGGATTTCCCGATTTGCCGATAAATGCCACGAACATGTAAGGGCTACCTCATGAGCCGGAAAAATTTCATAATTAGCGTGCTTGTAGCTCTGATTGCTCACTACTTCTTGGGCTGGCAATACAGCATTATTGGAGCGTTTTTGGCCGGATATTTTTCACACAAGTCGCCTGTTCGTTCGGGCGCTTTGACGTTGTTGGTGTCTTGGGGCGCGCTGATAGCCTACAATTATGTCGTAGCTGCCTCAGAAGTGATGGCAATGACAGCCGTGGTCGCGGCAATCGTCGGTGAGGCGCCGGCCTTTTTGCCCGTTGCTATTACGTTGTTTATTTCCGTATTGATGGGCGCTGTAGGTGGATGGGCCGGAGCGGTCCCTAGTAAATCAAAAACAAAAGCTGAGAGAGATGGATAAGGAACTGATACGAAGCCTGTTAGAGCGTGTAGGTACGCTCGGGAGGTATCTTTGACATTTCAGGAAGAGAGGAAAAACGCAAGGAACTGGAGTCGAAAAGACTTGACCCTACGTTTTGGGATTATCCGGAAGATGCTCAATTAGTCGAAAAGGCCATTTCCGTTGAGAAAGGATGGATTGATGCTTGGTATGCCCTTACGGGTAAGACTGAAGATGTCGAAACGCTCATCTTAATGGCAGAGGAAGATCTGGACTCAGGATTAGAAGGAGAGATTGCATCTGAGGGAAAGGCGCTCCAGAACATGATTGATGAGTTGGAGCTCAAAAGCCTCCTAAGTGGTTCCGATGACCAGCGAGACGCCATTCTTACTATTCATCCTGGAGCTGGGGGTACTGAAAGTCA
>DKOG01000237.1 GCA_002469915.1 Bacteroidetes bacterium UBA7368 | reverse complement strand
CCGCTAAGTGGCTTTCGCTGACGAGAGTCCAATCCGCACCTGAGTTGGTTGACTTCCAAATACCGCCTGAAACGCCACCGGAAAGGATGGTTGCGGGGTCGTTTACGTCTATCGCAATAGCCCGTACACGACCACTCACGTCATTTGGCCCCGCTTCTGCCCAATTCATACTTAACGCAGCATTTTTAGCAGCCATTCCATCAATTTTAGGAAGGCCCTTCGCATATTCTAATTCGCGTGTTTTGATTCCAGGAGGAATTGATCCCGTGGTTGGATCTCCGTAAATCATCCTGTAATAGTCATCACGGGCGACTCTTCTCTGAATGGATGCTTCCAGACCGGAGGCTTCGGGTTGGAAAACGGGTGCAGACTTTGAGTTGAAGAATGATGTTTGGTTTGGCAGGCTGACTAAAAAGCCCAGCATGACCAAACCGGCAATGGCACGTCCTATTTTTACGGAGTGCTGGAAAAGAAGGTTTTGTTGACGTGACATAAGATTCTATCTCTGGGTTATGAATAGATTTCTCAAGTGTACGAATAAACCCCTTATGATTCAGATGAACCCAGGTCCTTGCCTAGGACACTTTGGTCAAAATAAAGAAATCGCTACCCATGGCGGGGCGGAAGAATCAGACTTCGTGTCTCTCGAGGCACCGATTGTTAACGACAACTCACTACCCTTTTCCAACGGTGGATGGGTAGCCAAAATCGATTCGCTAAAACGAATACCAATATTAGTCGTTGCAGGTAGTTGAGTCGTACTTGCGCCATATTCCTGAACGGATACGACGCTGGTTTTACAATCGTAAACAATGAGGGAGCGAACCTCGCGCTCGCTGCATTCCAGAATCTGAACAGTCAGATTGATTGTACCGGGAGATATGGCTGGTTTAGCGGGAGTAGGCATGGCTGCTTGCTGCTGAGGATTATTTTGGCAAGCGCTCATAGATACCATGATGACGATTAAGGCTAGCACCTTGGTTGCGCTTTTTATGGATAGGTGTACATGCATGGTGATTGCGTCTCCAATTGGGTTCACGTAGAACGTACCAATTAATAATTACAGGTTCTAGTTCGGGTTTAATCCTTTTCAAATACAATGCCACGTACTGTATTTGACCTCTACACGGCCTCGGATGTCCAGATCAGAGGACGCGTTGTTCTTGAGATGGCTTATTCTTGACGCATGTACAGACTAAATCACCTAACCGATAATAAAGGCCTTTAAAGTCTACAATTGGACTTGACCTGTTCTTGTTGGTGGCGTATTTCTGAAGCAACTTCTCAATTGAATTCGAATCATGGCAAATCAACACTTCTATCCCGAGATCGAGCCCTATAAATCAGGCATGATGCCGGTCGATGACATTCATACTATCTATTGGGAAGAATGCGGAAATCCTGATGGCGAGCCCATCTTGTTTATTCATGGAGGACCGGGTGCAGGCGCTACCGAAACCGACCGGCGGTTTTTTGATCCGTCCTATTTTCGCATTGTGCTATTTGACCAACGGGGAACGGTTCGGTCTACTCCTCAGGGAGAGACGCAGAATAACTCGATTGACGATCTGGTTCGGGACATTGAGCAACTCCGGACCGAGCTTGGAATCAAGACCTGGCACGTGTTCGGCGGATCTTGGGGAAGTACGTTGTCGCTGTACTATTCTCAGGAGTGTCCTTCATCCTGTCGCACACTAACTATCCGAGGCATCTGGCTGCTCAGGGATGAAGAAATTCAGTGGTGGCTTTACGGAATGCGGCTGGTTCAGCCAGAACGGTGGAAAGTGTTTTCAGAGCACCTTCCCGTGGAAGACCGGGACGATCTTTTAGAGGGGTACTGGAAGAAATTTCATAGCGAGGATCGGGACGAAGCGAGAGAAGCAGCCAGAATCTGGAGTGTTTATGAAGGCGCTTCCTGTACGTTATTGCCTAACCCTGAATTCGAAGCCTTTTTTCACGACTTAGACAAGGCTTGGTGTACGGCTCGATTGGAGGCACACTATTTCAG
Source organism: Bacteroidetes bacterium UBA7368 (assembly GCA_002469915.1). Taxonomy (GTDB): domain Bacteria; phylum Bacteroidota; class Rhodothermia; order Rhodothermales; family UBA10348; genus UBA10348. Next base: position 14,052 of record DKOG01000237.1, on the reverse strand, counting down.
AAATGTTCGTCTGGATCCGGATGATTTGCTCTTGCAGCGAGTGGACACGATCCGCCATATTCCCACATTCATTGTCCACGGTAGGTATGATATCGTGTGCCCAGTGGCGAGCGCCGTGGACTTACATGCCCTGTGGCCAGAATCAAGTCTAGTCATTGTGCCCGATGCAGGACATTCATCTCACGAACCCGGGATTACGAAAGAGTTAGTGGCTGCTACCAATCGAATACGAGATAAAGGAACACCTACCCTGTAGTATATGCTAGTTCAACGCGGGATAAAACCGAGATTGGTACTAGAACGAAATATTCCAGTCGAGTCTGAAGCGAGTCCCTGTTTCTAGCGCGCTGGCACCCGTGCTTTCGAGCTCAAGTGCTTCAACTAGGTAGGCACGCAAAACTAAGTTTTGGCCTTCGCCGGGTATATACACCGCAGGTACCTCGTGCCCTCAGAAATTGCCCGACCGAGTCGATGTAGCTGACCCCCAGCGTACCCAATCATCTTGAGCAAAGGCTCCGACTACAGCATATTTCTGGATATAGGAGAAGTAGTATCTGAATTGCCAATCGCCGGTTTTATTGGCGCTTCCATATAAGGCGCTTGCCACAAATCCTGAGGTCTGGTCGTGATTGTACATCGTTTGGTCGTAGTCCTCGAGATTGGAGATTATATCTAGGCCAACTCGAACGGGATGGTCATTGAACCTCAGGTCTGCATACACATTGCCGGAAATCAACGTGTAGTCTACATCTGACAATCGGGGATCAGCTGCCTCTGGATTTTCTCGAATGGACCGGATGCCAAGGGCAGCCGTGAGCATACCTTGGGAGGCGATAAGCTGCCCGCCCATCATTTTGGCTTGATCCGCAAAGCCGTTACTCGAGGGGGTATCTAATACAAAATAACCCAGTCGAGCTTCCACTTTATCATGCAATTGGAACGTTGCAGCGGCACCTTCTAACATGACATCATCATCCCAGAACAGTTCATTCTGATGCCAAAACGGATTACTATTCTTTCCAAACCAGACCGAACCACCATCAAAGGTCACGCGAGCAAACACTCGGTCCAGCGCTATCGGTTTGGTTGAAAGCCCATCTCCAAGCGTAATGTGAGGAGACTGAATAGAAGCCGGATCCCCTGCACGAATCCGCATTCCCAGGGTCACGCGGTTGGAGTGGGCATAATTCAAGCCGAAACGGGCCCGTATGCGCATTCGATCGCGGTTGTCTCGGGTCGTACCGTCAGATTTGTCTGAAATAATTTAGTGCTGAAGAAGGTGCGTAAAAGAAAGCGCAAAAACAACGGGAAAACCCCTACAGTCGGGGGCTAGGCTAGTTCAGATCCGCATAGGGAGGAAGAACAGGTTGATCGACTTTAATTTCTTTACCACTCGTACTTTCTAAAAAAGCGACTAGCTGCCGCTTTTCGTCGTCGGACAGATTTAGCGGGCGCACTAGGTCGGACCGGGTTCGAACACCACCTAAAGCTTCGAATTGGTCTTCACCCGCTCCGTCATTGTAGAAGTCAACCACTTCTTCGAGCGTAAAGAAAGCGCCGTTATGCATGTAAGGGGCTGAATATGTCAAATATCTCAAGGAAGGTGTTCTGAATTTGCCCATATCCTCAGGATCTTTAGTCTGTAGGTAGAGGCCAAGGTCTGTTTTGACCTTCTCCCGGATATCCTCGGGCACTTCGTTCATGATTTGCTGAAATCGGAAGGTGACCTGAGTGAGTGGGTCTGTCGCGAAAAGCTCGTTATCAGGAACGCCAATATTATGGAATTGCTGATCGGAGAGGAGCGGCCCCATGTGGCATTGAATGCAGGCAGCCTTACCCATGAACAAGGCCATTCCAGCCTTAGCATCATCCGTCATTGCTCCAAGATTACCAATCATAAACTGATCAAAGGGAGTATCTATCTGAACAATGGTGCGCTCAAAAGCCGCGATGGCCTTCCAGATATCTTCTTCCTGAGGGAGGTCTGTGCCGAAAACCGTTTTAAATCGATCTACATAGTTAGGAATCAACGCAAGGCGTTCTTCCATCATTCCTGTATCTCCATGCCCTTCCACGACGCTCGTGGCTGCTCCTTTGGCCTGATCTTCCAGCCGGGGTGCGCGGCCATCCCAGAACAAATCATCTTTGTAGGCGGCATTCACGACAGTAGGACAATTTCGCCAGTTTCCAGCGGCTTGGTAAGCCCGGCAGAGATCTTGCCCGTCCGAAAAGCCGAAGTCATCGCTGTGGCAGTCAGCACAACTGATGCTAGCATCTCCTGAAAGGCGATTCTCGAAAAACAACATCTTACCGAGTTCCACTTTAGGATCGTCGAGAAGCGGCATACCGTTTTCATCGACAGATTGGAGGTTGTCTTCTGGGATGGGAGGAGGCCCAAGGGCTTCCAAGGTATTGCCCATCTGAAACGTGGCAGCAGTCGCGGTCACAAACACCACTGAGAACAGTCCAATCAGGACGGGTAAGAAAGGTATTTTGGCTAGTCGGTTCACTTTAATTTGCCTCCTCTGACCAGTTAGGACTCACAGCATAATCGGGCATTTCAGGAACGAAGACGTCCGAAATCGTCCCGGAAAGAGCCTTCAGAAACTCAACAACATCAGATTGTTCCGTTTCTGACAGAGCAGGGCCGCGATCCGAGTAAAAAGCGACGACCTCTTCAAGCGTTCCTAATGATCCATTGTGCATATACGGTGCCGTATCGGCTACTTGACGCAACGAAGGCGTCATAAAAGCGCCCCAATCAGATTCCTCACCGGTTGCTACATATCGACCCGGGTCTGAGTCTATGGTCATAAAGTCATCCACTCCCTTTTCTTTCAAAAACAATCTGAGTGCGGAGAGGCGTAGCGGGTCTGTGGCAATGGACGCATTGTTGGGCACCCCGATAGCGTGAGCCTGTCCGTCGCTGAATGTGGGTCCTGAATGGCATGAAGCACATCCAGCCGATCCCTGAAACAGTGCTTCTCCGCGCAATGCGGATGCGCTCATCATACCCGTTTCATACGGCGAATCTTTCGGTGTCAAACTTGCCTGAAAGTGTTCGAGTGCCGTGACCAAATGATCAAACGTCGGCTCCGAGCCAAAAGCGGCATAAAATAGGCTGTCATAGACAGGAATCTGTTTCATGCGCTCGGTTAAAAGGACATCATGCACATTTAGAAATAGCTTCCCACCAATCATATCGAGGATGACATCCGAAGGGGTGCTATTGCTTAATCTTCCATCGGCATAAAAGGAAGTCGAGCTTGAAGCATGTACGATGGTAGGCGTATTTCGAAAGCCATCTGATGCTGGGTAGGTTTCAGAAAGATCCTGACCATCCCCGTATCCAAATTCAGGTTTGTGGCAGGTCGCACAACTGATGCTGCCATCTCCAGAGAGACGCACGTCAAAAAATAGGTAGGTACCGAGTTCAAGAACGGCCGCTGGATTCGGGTCCGGACTACGGTTGCAGCCGTTTGCCACGAGAAGCAATACGAGCAACATGGGAACAGCCCAGAACCAATGCGTGATTCTCCCTCTATTCGATGTCAAAAACAAAGTCGGATTCCGTGCTATCGTGGTGATTGACGACTAATTCTTTGGTTTGAATTCCTAGCCGGGGATGCCAGACTGAAACCTGATAGGTGCCTGCCGGAACATCAGTAAGCTCGTATATACCGTGTTCATCCACGACAGTTGCGTACGGATTGTCGGTTACGAAAATCCATCCTTGCATAAAGTCATGGGAATCGCATTCCAGACTAATCTGATTTCCGCGTGTTGGGTCCATAACCTCAGCTATGGGTCCCATTTCGGGCTGGCTAATATTGAACAATGTTTTTCTTGCTCTCCCAATTAATTCATACGCGTGAATATTGTGGAGTGTCTCATCACTGTTGATGACATCAATATCGATGCCATTTCGCATGACTTGGATGTGAGGCTGGAATCGACAGGTTTCCTGGTTGATAGATGACTCAACAGATGCCTCAGACCACGCTTTACCTAACGGTACGTCCTCAATGAAGACGACCACGTTTTTGAGTCCGTTGTTTTCATCTACATCCACTTCAACACGTTCGCGATATCCTAGACCGCACACTTCAACGTCTTTGGTGATTAGAAGCTTCAATGGGGCCGGGGCTTCACCGTTTAGAACAACGCGTCCTGTAATCGTCCCTGGACTGTCTATCGGCTCTTCGAGATAGTCTTGAGCCGACGCGACTCCGGTTAGAAGCAATCCGGCGACGAGTAACAATAGAATAGTGCGGTTCATGAAATTAGCGGTTTCGGATGACGGCGGCTCCCATACCGGAAGCATATTCTTCAGTTTCAATGACCTTGACGATCTCCATGGATTCCATATCAAGAACAACCACGGTACCAACATGGGCATTGTCTCCAAAGTCGTATCGCGCATGATAAACATGGTCTTCCTTGCTATGGCCATCAGGCATGGCAAGATTTCTTTGGCTGATATAGACGTATCGGCCATCGGGAGAAGCTGCACTTCCGTGGGGTTGAGCTAAGCCTTCTACTCCCTCAATCACCTTAGCAATAGCACGCTTCTCCATATCCAGAATCGTGATGGTATTGGTCCAGTTATTTCCAAAAACGACCCATTTTCCATCTGCCGTATAAATCGGGTGCCAAGGTGCCCGTAGCACACCGATGGTATCTACTAGGGCGATTCCCTCGCTTGATTCAAGATCAAAGACAAACGCATTCGATGTCACTTCTGACGTACCCACCATGGTTTTGCCATCAGGCGAAATCGTAAAGTGAATGAACACATGGGGGCGATCTCCTTCCACATCGTCAAACACCAAGTCCCCTGTTTCATCGTGATACGTGGCCACTCGATTTTGGGCAAGGCTGGATATGTAGACTTCCGACCCATCATGGTTCGTGAGAAGCGCATGAGGGCGTGGCATGAGAAGCCCGATTTCTTCCGACTCCATGGTCTCACGATCTATCTGTACGACACTTTCGGGAGGCGAGACAGACATCATTGAACGACCACCGTATAGCCAAGGGCCCACAGGATCTAGCGCCAAAAGACCTGGGCGCACGGCATCCACCTGCCCCACTAACTCATTGTCGCGCGTGAACTTCAGGATTTTGTTATCCATGATCAGGGAAACATACCAGAATGATCCATCTTCTTCTACGGCAATATGGTGCGGCATGCTAAACTCACTAAACCCGAGATCCATCAGGTTGACCATTCTGGCCACTTGATTGGTATTCATGTCGATTACCGCGACCATGCCGGCTCCCTGGTTGGCGACATATAAACGGGGATCGTCTGGATTACTGAACGGGATTTCTCCGTCAGATGATGGAGCGCCGGAGTCTATCCAGTCTCTAAGTACAGCTATTTCCTCTTCGGTCAAGGCAGCCTCTCCCAATTCTTCGGGATGAGAGCCCTCTGAGAATTTAGTGGCCAATTCAATCACTAGACTGTTGTCAGCGTCGTAAGCAATAATGGCTTCTCCGAAGTCAGAACCCAGTACTAGATTCTCCCACGAGTCTAGTCTCAAGCCCCTGGCGGCTTCTTCCCCTGCGTGACAAGAGACACATTTTGCTTGGAAAATGGCATCTACCTCATTCCAGTCAGCTTGGCGCTGGGGCAGCGACCAACCCGCGAGGATAGCACCCACGAAAAGTATTGGTATGAGTCTTTTCACGTTTAAGTCAGTTTTAAAATCTAGAATGATGGGATGCTGCACGGAAGGACGTATACGCCAAACCTGATTCTGGTTTCCCTTTATCTGATCGCTTGCCAATTTTGGGCCGCATTCAATGGAATGGTCCTTGTGTTTTGATTCTTTGAGAAAGGTTTTGCTTCTTTGAGAAAGGTTTTGCTTCTTTGAGAAAGGCTGTGTGCTGAATTAGGGTTTAAAATCAATACAAGACATGATTAAACGCACTTTTGAGCTATTGATTGCTTTTTTTGAGATCATGAGTGCATGAGAAAAAAGGGGTTGGGGTCACAGGAGGTTGTAGTCAAATCCGAACAATAATATTCTCAAATGGACTGCTTCAAAGACGCTCGATGGGGCATGTTTCTCCACTTGGGACGCTCCTGTGATAGGCTGGCATTCACGTTCAGTAAAAGACTATTTCGGCGAGTGTGAACGTGCTCCGAAAACCGTGTCAATCTTGATTCCGCATTGTGCTAGGAAGTCAGTTGGTAGCGTTCCTCCTGCAAAAATAAAGACAAAGTCATTGCGTAGACTGATGTTGGGCTCCCTCTCCTGAGAAAGAGTAACGGTATCGGTATCTATTTCTAGAACGTTCGTGTTCAGAAGTATCTGAATCAAGTCCTTTTCGATGGCCTTATTTAGACGAAATTGATTGTCTGGCTTAATGCGAAAAAAGGCATCCTTCCGGTAAGACAAGATTACCCGTGTTTTGGGCTGCTCACTCAAAGCCAATGCTGCTTCAACAGCTGAATCTCCACCGCCAACTACGAGTACGTTATCACCGGCAAAATCAGCGGCGTTTTTGAGGGCGTAGGCGACTTTAAAACGGGTTTCTCCAGGCACTTGGAGCTTTCGCGGGATTCCTCGGCGCCCAATAGCCAATACGACGTTTCGAGCTGCATATTTGTCTTTATTGGTGCGCACAGAAAAGTATCCTGAGGCCAGCTTATCCACGGACAGAACGATTTCTTCTTCATTGACATTAATCTTTAGCTCGTTTACTAGGCCCTGCCATATTGTGAGCAACTCTTCTTTTGCGTATTCCCGTTTAGTCATCGAAAAAGTCCCGGGTAAGTTCATGGGTTCAGTCATGACGAGCTTCTTCTTCGGGTAATTAAGGACGGTACCTCCCACACCATCCTTTTCGATAACTCGGTACGTTAGTCCTTTTTGCACAGCCTGGATAGCACAGGAAAGACCAGCCGGGCCGCATCCAACAATGAGTACATCAAGTACATCTACGGATTTGCTTGAAGGCTGTAGGCCTTCGATGCATTGCCGTCCTTGTTCAAATGCGTTTCTAATCAGGCCCATTCCGCCTAACTCTCCAACTACAAATAGGCCCGGGACGTTAGTTTCGAAGTTTTCTTGGATGCGTGGTAAGTCTACTCCTCGCCGTGAGGTGCCAAATACGAGCTCGATAGCGTTCACAGGGCAGGAGCGTTCGCATAGTCCGTGACCAATACAACGAGCCGGTGAAACGGGCGTGGCTTGACCTGAAAGTAGGCCCAGAACATCTTTTTCAGGGCAGGCCTCTACGCAATTACCTGTGCCAATACATTGATCGGGATTAACCACTGGATGCAACGAGGCCGGTCGATAAAGCCCGTATTCAAGTGACTCAGCATGAGCTTCAAGAACCTCCTTTTCTCGATTAAGTAATTCGCGTACGTACGGAACGACAAACAGGAACGCTAAGACGACAAAGACCAACCATATGATCAGAGTTGGACTCAAAAGCGTATTCCGTAGTTAAGGTATACCGTAGACGAGGTCAGGCTGGACCCGATATGTGTTCGTTCTCGGACGGAGAAATACCCCCATTTCTTAAAGGAAAATCGGGCAGATAAGCCGGCAATATGCGAGAATGTTCGGGGGCCGACCATGTCAACGGCCAGCAAAGAGTACTCCAGACCCAGTATTACACCTTTGACCTCTCGCTGAAACGAGCTTGAGTTGTAATAGGTTGTATTGTTGGCCCGCATCCAGATATTTGATGCGTTACGAAATGCAAAAGGGAGCCATTTAGGTTGGGTCCGAAAAGAAGTGTTGAAGGAGTGGCTTCTTTCACTCCCCGAATATGCATTAGAGCTCAGGCTGACGGATAAAAAATGAGGTGCGCGATTGAACTGGATACCTACTGAAAGCTGCTCCTTTGTACTGGAAAACCGGCTGTCAGGTAGCCAGTATTTGAAATATTTCCGCTGACCATAGCGTCCATTGATTGAAATAGCTTCCGTCAGTTCAGTGCTCGCTCGAACGTATAGTCTGCTCACGTTCCAAGTGTTCACCCCCGGCGCATGATCCAGTTGCAGCGAAGTACTCAGTCGAAGACCGCCAAGTCGTGATTTCTGGTCAACCGAAAGCAGCGAAAAGGGAGAGGCTAGATTATCACCATCTATTCGCTTTCCTCTCGCTCCGACTCCTTTGAAAACACGTTAGTTTGCTCGAGACCAATCCGGATTAGGGTAGGGCATATTAGCGTCGATTTGAGATCGCCACGTGTTTAACTGCTCCAACAGATCCTCGGTTCGCAGCGGCTCAAGCTCGGATAAATCGTGTAATTCGCCAGGATCGTCGCTTAGGTGGTATAGCTCTGTTGAATCATCCTCCAACCACTGAATGAGTTTGTAGTCGCCTACGATGAGGGCGCTTGATGGTCGATTTCCGGAACCATGGTAATGTGGGAAATGGAAAAACAAGGGGCGAGAAGAAAGCGTCCCTGCGTATTCGGCCTCATCCAAGAGACTTCGGCCATCTAAAGCAGCGGATTCAAGTCCTGCTAATTCAAGCAGCGTGGGTACTACATCAATGGTCGATGCTCTCAATGAGCGTACTCCTGTGGAAGAGGAGCGCGGGTTGGAAACGAGAAACGGAATGCGGATCCCCCCTTCGTATAGATATCCTTTTCCGGCTCTGAGAGGCTTATTGGATGTGGGTCCGGGCTTTCTGCCTAGGTTAAGTGAACTGAGACCGCCGTTATCAGAAACGAGTACTATGGCGGTATTGGCGGAGAGTCCCTGTTCTGTTAAATGGTTTACTAATCGTCCCATACTGTCATCGGTACTCTCGACCATGGCGGCATAGGCAGCGTTACCCTGGCAGGTACGCGTAATAGACCATACCGGATCATTTTCAGCAGCTTCGGGATCGCACGGTGGTGATTCGGCTAAAAGGGCGAGGTAAGGGGCCGTCGTTGAGTCTTTAGCCTGAATGGGCGTGTGCACGGAGTAGTGTGACAGCACTAGAAAAAACGGATCGGTTGGATGCGAGTCGATGAAATCGAGTGCTTCATCCGTCAGGCGATCGGTGAGGTACTCTCCCTGATTTCCTTCTTCGAGACCAGGGACATCCCATGGAGAACCATTCTCACGTTTGTAGGGCCAGAAATAGGATGCGGGTTGGCCGGCGCCATGGCCTCCGATATTGACGTCAAACCCTTGGTTTTCTGGGTAAAAGCCTTCGTCGCCAAGATGCCATTTTCCAATGAACCCCGTAGCATATCCCGCTTCTTTGAAGCGTTCGGCAATGGTCGTTTCCTCTAAAGGTAGGTGCCGCTCGTAGGTCGCTTGAATTAACTGTCCCTTCTGCTCACCTCCGATCCAGTTTGTGATATCTAGTCGGGCTGGATGTTTGCCCGTCATTAGTGCAGCTCTCGTTGGTGAGCACACGGGTGAATCCGCATAAAACCGCTCGAAACGCACAGCCGATTCCGCAAAGGCATCAATATGAGGAGTTTGATAAAGCTCGCTGCCGGTTACCGTGAGATCCTTCCAACCCAAGTCATCGACAATGACTAGAATAACGTTCATCTCTGGCCGAGGTGAACAGGAGGTGAGTAAGACAGCTAAGAATAGAAGAAGGCGCTGTGTCATGACTTTGGAATCAGGTGGCCTGATTCAATGCGATATGAAGTCCGGATTTCTTCGTCTGGCACACCGGCAGCAATAAGTGCTGCCAGATCGGCTCGGATGGTGGCCGCTTGGGTTAGATCCTTTAACGTTAACCCATCCATATGGGTTATGGCAGCCGTGTGGAGTTCTTTATGCTGCGCTTCAATTACAGAAAGAATGGAGTGAGGAAGGAATTCGAACTCGCCCAGATTTTCAGAAATAGTATGTGGATGGAAGCCCAGATCTTCGTCCATGATATCGGCAATTTGCCCGAGCGTAATCTCTGACGCGTCCATGGCCAACTTAATGCCACCTCCCGCTCCCCGGGATGCATGAATCAAACCGGCTTTTTTGAGGGGTCCGATGAGCCGTCGGACGACGACAGGGTTGGTATCTAGCTGGCGTGCCAGCTCGCCAGATGTCAGTAGTTCTTCACCCGCCGCGGCGATGGCTACCAGAATATGGAGAGATGATGCGTAACGTGTGTTTGCCATGCTTCAATGTAAAAAGAATGGATACATGTAAAAATGGGTAAACCAACATTGAGAATCTAATTGCTGAATAAACGAGGCGCGTCGTCCTCAACAATTTCAATGTCCTGAACGGCAAACCATGATTCGCCCTCCATGCCCGCGCTATTCTTGTACGGTTGTTCAGGATCGCCCGAATCGATATCGACCACAAAGACAAGATCTTTTTTCATGCCTTCCGACACTTCTACCCCTTCAGCGATGTCTGCTACACGACCGGTTATACTGCCTACAGCAATGCCTTCACGGCTGTAAAGATGAACTCGGACGGTTTTTCCAATGAAGTGATACATTCAGATTCGTTGCAGCTTAAGCCGTTCTTATGTCGAAGTATTCGCCTGAGACCTGAATTTTGGACTCGTGCGGTTAAGTTGGCAATACTTGAGATCTATTACCGTTCTATGGACAGGTTGATTCTTTAGTGAAACTACTTGTCTGTCCCACTATTTTACAATCTATTCAACACGGCTATGAAATGAACCGCGTCTCTTTACCACTTCTCATCTGGATGCTCCTCCTTTTGCCAGCAGGGTTTGCTGAAGCACAGGTGCGCATATCCGGGAGGGTGGTTATTGAATCGGACGGCTACCCACTACCATCGGCCACGGTTCAGCAAGAAGGCTCCACCCGTGGTACGGTTACAAATGGCGATGGGCAATTCTTACTGGTCGTTCCAGCATTGCCGGTGGATTTGGTTGTACGGTATATCGGATTCAGGAGTGAGCGCATTCGCATTGAAGAGCAGCCCCGAGGGCCCCTTTTGATTGAGATGAAGGCATCTTCTATTTCATTGGATGAGGTCTTTGTAACCGATGAAAACCCAGCTGAAAACATCATGCGGCAGGTGTTGCTGGCCAAAGAGTCCATGCGAAAGCATCTCAAATCGACTTATGCGGATACCTATACCCGATTTATGCTGTATTCCGAGATGGATTTGGTACAGATGAACGAAAGTGTTCGGGCATCTTGGTGGACTCCTAATTCTGGAACACGAGAATTAGTGCGGGCCGACCGCTCGCGGCCGGCCCGCAGTGGCAGATTTCTGTTTGCGTCGCCTCATAATGTGCCCAATTTCTACGATGATGATATCGACATTCTGGGATCGCGATATGCTGGTCCGCTGCATCCCGATGCGTTGAATATGTATCGATATTCTCTTGGAGAGCGCCGGGATTTAGATGGTCAGGTAGTTTTTGACATCTATTTCGTACCGAAAAGTGCCACTAGACCCACGTTTTCAGGGCATTTAGCTGTTTTGGACTCGGTGTTTGCTGTTTTGGAAGTAAGTGCCCGTCCTCATCCCGGGACCGTTGTTTTGCCACCCGTGCAGCAGCACGATGTGTATCTGGAGCAACGCTTTTCTTCTTTTGGAGATAGCCTATGGTTACCGGTAGACCTATTTGCTTCGGGTGTAGTAGCGTTCGGACGAACAGGTGTGAATTATCCCTCAGCCCGGTACGAGCAGATATCAGGCTTATCGCTTCACGTGGTGAATCCTCCAGTTCCGGATTCTCTCTCAGTTCCGGGACCTGCTATTCTCTGGCATCCTTTGGCAGACAGGCGTGATGAACTGTTTGCCAGAAACCCGTCTTTCATTCCTATGACGCCAAAAGAGACGGTATCGCTTGCTACCATGGATCCTTCCATGACCATAGATCGCGCGTTTCGTCCTGTTGGTTTGCTGAGTGATTATGTAGCTGTCCAGGTCTCTGAAGACCAAGATCCTGAACAAGCCGCTACTCAATTGGGACTCGTTCGGCGCTTGACTGGAGGAGATTGGTTTTGGTACAATCGGGTGGATGGATGGCATCCGGGCATTAACTACGTCTCGCAGCCAGACGCAGCGTTGCAGTGGAGGACTTCGGCTGGTTTCTCTTGGAATCGTAAACGGATTTCGCACAGGGCCGAGCTTAATATCCCATGGCAAGTAGGAGGAGTTTCTGGGTATGCTGGTTTGCAGTCCCAGGATGCCACGTCTGTGGTAGCCCGACCCGATGCTCTAGGGCGTTTCGTCCCCGGATTCATGACCTACCTCGGGTACAACGACCTGTATGATTATTACAGCCGTAGAGCCGTGTCTTTTAATATTGATCTGGTCATTCCTAACGCCCCGATCGTGTTGTCAGCTAAGGCGCACACGGAAATGCATGAATCACTCGAAAAGTTGACCGAATTTAAGGGTTGGATGTTTCGTAACGAGCAACGGGAGAATCCATCTATTAATCCTGGTGACCTGAGATCGGTCGAATTTGTTGGTCGGATTGGTGATCGTGAGCGGCTTGCATTGGATTTTTCATACGAACGCTCCCCCGGTTCCTACTTTGATTCGGACTGGGACTTCCATCGATATGAGGCCCGGGGAACGATTAAATTCGAAACGTTTTACCGACGTAGAGGGCGTCCTAACTGGTTACGAATCACAGCAATGGGTGGAACCGCTTCGGGTGATTTGCCCGTTCAGCGACAGTTTACTTTGAGCGGATCAGCAGGTCCTTTTTCAGATTTTACCGGCTTTAGAACACTACGGAGTTCGCGGTTTGTAGCCGATAAAATCGGTGGTGTTTTTTGGGCTCATGATTTCACGACCGCCTTGTTCGAGCAACTCGGACTTTGGTCCTTGGCCGATAGCGGAATGGGTCTGTATGTATTTGGGGGACACGCGTTTTCGTCTAGGGTTCGAGAAATCGGCAAGTTCGGTGGACGATTCCACGAGATCGGGATCGGTATAAGTTATCCGTTTGGAATGCGCGTCAGGGCTGAAGTCGCAACTGGATCTGATGGTGGCATATCTTTTCGATTCGGACGGCCACTCAACTGATAATTAAGCGACTACCCTTGTAGTACGGTTGAAGTGGATTAGATCGGCGCCTAAGATGGACCTCGTCACGACATCAAAATCGTTATGATCCGCCGAATTCTGTTTGTTTTCGCCCTTATTGTACTTCCAGCTGGTGTATTTGCTCAAGACGTAGATGAAGCGGCTAAAGTAGATACGTCCGAAACGAAAATGGGTGAAAAGGCAAATTTGCCCTTCATTCCAGAGCGTTTTTTGGAGTACACCGCTACTGAAGCCTCGTGGGTTTCACTCGATGCAAGGCTGGAACTGGCCTAAGTAGGTAATTAGAGGGGTGTTTTTAGTTTTTGCAGAGGGGTGTGACAAAAAGATGTCACACCCCTCTATGTATGTTTGAACCAGCAACGAAATCGCTGGCCCAAACACTGACCGACATGATTCAAGTATCCGCATACCCGACCGTAGAATGGCTCAAAACACGTACAACGGACCGCACACCTATTGCCCCTCGCCCGAATCGATTACGCTCGTTATCGGTCTCGTCTGTCTTGGCCTCGAGGCTTCGTGAGGTACTGTCTGACACCGTTCAAATTGAACGAAATGTTTGGGTGGCCACACCGGAAGGCGAATTAGAAGTTGGCGTTGTTATTCAGAAAGGAAATAGGCGGATCGCAATTTGCGAAACACCTAGATACAGACTCAAGTCTGACTTAAGCGACGCCTTGATTCTCGTCTATGGTGGATTTGACTCATTGTATCGGTTGCACAGCGATCAATCGGTGGAGGCGCTACACGATACCGTTTATGCATTAATGTGTGACCTACCCACTTGGTTTTCCAACTTCGGCCGTATGTCTGCTGGCCGAGCTGCAACGAGCAATGCTATATTCGCCGGAAACCAAGACCGGTTGGCGTTTGGGGATAGCTTTAAAACAAGTCGGGTGCGATTGGACAGAATGAGACTGTGTGTCGCGACGGACTGGGTAGAGATGTTCGAAAAGGCGCTGGGCGCAGGTCAACGACCCTCTGCAGCTTAAAGGTCAGGATTAATGAGCAAGGAAGTGACATTCCTGCTGGTCCAAGGGAGCTGCTCCAATTCGGATTCAATCAGCACTTTGGGAATA
>DKOG01000080.1 GCA_002469915.1 Bacteroidetes bacterium UBA7368 | reverse complement strand
TCGTAAAGCGACTGGTCGCACAGATATTGTTTCCGTCGAAGGTGACTTCCACGGTAGGACGTTGGGTGCGCTGGCAACAACGTGGCAAGCAAAGTATCGGCAAGGCTATGAAGGTTCTTTTGCGCCCGTCCACTTCGTGCCTTTTGGCGATGCTGAAGCAACCTGTAAGGTCATTTTGGATGTGAAACCGGCAGCCGTGATCATTGAGCCAATTCAATCCATGCAGGGCATGCGAACCGCACCAAAGTCCTATTTCCAAGCGCTTTCAGCAGCCTGTAAGGAAGCCGGATCGCTTCTGATCATGGATGAAGTTCAAACAGGGATAGGGCGAACGGGTCAGTTCACTTACAGCGATGTGCTCGGTATTGAGGCCGATATGATTACGTTGGCCAAGAGTCTGGGCGGTGGCGTTCCAGTGAGCGCGGTTCTTATTCGAAATGCGGTGGCGGACACGGTGAAGTTTGGTGATCAAGGGACGACGTTTGGTGGGGGTATGCTGGCTATGGCGGCCGTAGAAGCCGTCCTTCAGACGGTTGTTGACGAGGATTTATCAGCGAAAGCGCTCTCCATTTTCGATCAGATGGTCGTAGGATGTGATGCGCGCGGTATTTGTTACCAGGGTGCTGGTTGTTTGATCGGAATCCATTTTGGTCAGCCGGTGGCACCAATTGTGGTAGGTCTTCGAAAGCGTGGTATTCTAGTCGGTGGGTCTGCTGATCCTCAAATTATGCGGCTCATGCCACCAGCGGTCGTCTCAGCGGAAGAGATCGATCTGTTTTTCACCCATCTGGATGATGTTCTGGAAGAGGTTAAAGCGTGAAGCATGTATTGAATTTGCATTCACTGCCTGATTCTGTTTGGGATGTACTCATTGGAGAGGCGCTCAAGCATGCTGAAAATCGAGCGTATCGGTCGAACCAGCATCCAGGTAAACATATGGGTCTGGTCTTCTTTAATGACTCACTTCGGACTAGGGTCTCGATGGAATTGGCCGTGGCAGCTCTGGGAGCGACGCCCGTTACGGTAACTCCGGGGTCTGGGACCTGGGGGTTCGCTTGGGAAAAAGGACGTCCCATGTTGGGCGGGGAAGCGGAGCATATTCAAGAAGCTGTTGGGGTGTTGTCTAGGTATGTGGATGCGCTTGGCGTGCGCTTGTTCGCCTCAGGAACGGATCGAGATCAAGACAGGGAAGATGCGTTGCTTCAGCAATTTGCTGCGGCGTCGGCCGTGCCTGTATTGAATCTTGAGTCCGCCAGCAGGCATCCTTGCCAGGCACTGGCCGACGCCGCCGTCCTAACCCGTCATTTTGATGGCCACGCAAAACGGAAGAAGTTTGTCTTGTCGTGGACGAACCATCCCAAAGCGCTTCCTATGGCCGTGCCCAACTCCACACTGCTCATGGCAGCCCGTCTCGGAATGGATGTGACGGTGGCCCGACCTGATGGTTTTGAATTGGAATCAGACGTTATGGAGAAAGCGGCTGAACTAGCATCTTCATCCGGTGGCCGCGTGCAGGAATCAAACGATCTCCAGGCAGCCGTTTTAGGAGCACAGGTGATCTATGCCAAGTCTTGGGGAGCTGTACGGCGCTATGAGCATCCTGAGGCCGAAGCCAAGATGCGCCAATCACATCGTGATTGGCGCATTACCGAGTCCCACATGCACGCTGGCGATAATGCCCAATTCATGCATTGCCTTCCCGTGAGACGAGGCGTAGTAGTCGATGACGCCGTACTAGATGGCTCTCAAACACTGCATTTGGATCAGGCTGAGTTCAGACTGCATGGCCAAAAAGCGCTGCTGGACTGGATGTGGGAGGGCAAGGGATGAAACGAATCGTAGTCAAAATAGGCGGAGCTCTTCTGAATGCTCCCTTAGACGAACTTTGGAGTGGACTAGAAGAGCTTCTTTTTGGTGCTGAGGTCGTTCTTGTGCACGGGGGCGGCCCGCAGACCACTGAAATGGCGATCAAATTGGACCATGAGCCCATTATCGTGCAGGGCAGAAGGGTTACGTCTGCGCTAGACCTCGATATCCTAAAATGGGTTATTCGCGGCGAGTTGAACGTGAACCTAGTCGCTGCGGCGGGAGTCGCCGGAATCCGGGCTGTGGGTATGAGCGGAGCTGATTCACGTCTGATTCAAGTTGAAAAACGTCCTCTTTGGCACCTAGAGGACCAGGAAGTTGATTTTGGGCACGTTGGAGACTTTGTTCAAGCAGATGTAACAGCTCTGCAAGCACTCCTTCAAGCGGGCGTTTTGCCCGTTGTCTGTCCTCCGGGTGTAGACGCCCAAGGCAAGCTATATAATATCAACGCAGATACCGTAGCACTGGAATTAGCTTCAGCTATTCAAGCAGACGAATTAATTTTGGTCACCGAGTCGGGCGGTGTGCTAGACGCAGATCAACATCCCATTCGAAGGCTGCGCCAACGGCATGCCATCGAGGGTGTAGGATCTGGTTGGATAGCCGGCGGAATGAAAGTGAAAACTGACATTGGATTTGAAGCGCTCAATCGAGGGGTGTCTTCAGTGTGGATCGTTGCCTTGGGATCTGTATCCAGTAAGCAGAAGGGTACACAGCTTATTGGAGGTCACCATGTCTGAATCGAACATGTCTGAATCGAACATGACTGAATCGAACGTTCTTGCATTGCATCAAAGCCTTGTTTCTATTCCTTCCCTCAGTCACGAAGAAACGGATGCAGCTAATTTTTTGGAAGATGTATTGCGGGAGGCAGGTTTGCAGGTACGTCGAATCGAAGACAATATTGTAGCTGAATTCGGTTCAACCCATGGGCCTGTACTGATGCTGAACTCTCATCTGGATGTCGTTCCTCCCAGCTCAGATCATCCCTTTCCTCCCTTTGAGGCAACCCTTAAGGATGGGAAAGTCTATGGTAGAGGGGCAGTGGACGCCAAAGCTAGCGTTGCCGCCATGTGTACGGCTATGATGGATCTATTTCGTTCAGGCTTCCATCCCGAAGGCAAAGTGCAAGGTGTTTTTACCGTCTGCGAGGAAACAGGCGGACAGGATAATGGCCTGGAACGTGTGCTACAGGAAATTCCGCTTCCGGACGCGGCTTTGGTCGGTGAGCCAACCTTCATGCAGCCTTGTGTGGCTCAAAAAGGGTTGCTCATTTTACGACTTGATGCAAAGGGAAAAACCGCTCACGCAGCTCGAGCCGGTTATGGAGACAATGCTATTTCACGTATGGTTCGAGACATTGCTAAGCTTGAGGCTCACTCATTCGAACGGGTTCATGACTATTTGGGAGAGACGACAGCGAATGTAACAGTGATCGAGGGCGGCTCGGCGCGAAACGTGATTCCTGATTTATGTTCATGTTTCGTGGACATTCGCTCAACGCCATCCTACACGCATGACGAGATAGCCGAAAGCTTGAATCAGATGTTAGAGTCCGAAGTGCATATCCATTCTAAACGCTTTTTCCCGACCGATACAGACCCTTCGAGCCAGATCGTCCAAGCCTGCCTTTCCGCTTCCCCGGGAGCCACGGCTTTTGGATCTCCAACTATGTCAGATTGGATCCACCTGAAAGATATTCCAGCGGTAAAAATCGGCCCTGGAGATAGTACGTTATCTCATACAGCTGCTGAGCATGTAGAAGTCGAAGAACTCCAGCGGGGCGCAGCGATTTACAAAAATATTATCACCTCCTTTTTTGGCAAATCTGATGTCTGAACAAACTTCTTCTGATCAACCCATTTGGTTCAAGGGAACGGAAGCTGCTTCCTGGGTCACCCGTTTTACAGTGGGTGATGATCCTGTTTGGGATACTATGCTACTTCCGTTTGACGCTGCAGCTTCACTGGCGCATGCCTCTGGACTCGTAACGGCTGGAATAATCACGCAAGAAGAGCTCTCATATTTAGACATCGCATTTTCTGAATTAGGTGACGCGATTGAGAAGGGTGAAATCGTGATTTCAGTCGAGGATGAAGACTGCCATACCATAATCGAGCGATACCTGACGGCGAAAGTGGGAGATATCGGTAAAAAGATTCACACGGGTCGTTCTCGAAATGACCAGGTGCTAGCTGCCTTGCGGTTGTGGCTGAGACATCAGATGGAAGATCTTTCAGATCAAATGGCTGAACTCGTTGAAGCGCTCGCTGATCTTTCCGATGAGCATCAAGAAACGTTTCTTCCAGGATATACGCATACCCAGCGGGCTATGCCTTCTACTGTCGCGTTGTGGGCTCTTGGATATGCAGAGTGTCTTTTGGATGACATGGAAATACTGAGTGAGGCTAGTAACCGGATTAATGTCTCGCCTCTAGGTAGCGGAGCAGGGTATGGTATCCCGTATGTAGATCTCCCGCGCGAGGAGGTCGCTGCGCAGCTTGGCTTTCGAGGGATTCAGGAAAACGTAACGGCCGTGCAGATGAGCCGTGGCAAATACGAACTGCAGGTCGTGCACGCATTGTTGCAGGGGGCTGCAACGATTAATCGACTCGCATCCGATATCGTGCTGTATGCTTCCTCCGAATTCGGATTTGTTCAACTTTCTGACGTAATGACGACGGGAAGTAGCATCATGCCTCAAAAAAAGAATCCAGATATCGCCGAACTTGCTCGGGCAACCATGCATCGGCTTTCAGGCGAAATGCAGGTGCTCATTGGGGTACCTGCCAATCTACCGTCAGGGTATCACCGAGATCTTCAGCTGACCAAGGCAGCGGTCATGAAATCGGTTTTGATTACCTCAGACCTGATGGAAGCCGCACGTGGACTTGTTGAGGGGATGACCTTTGACCTTGATCGTCTAAATGGGTCCAAAGACCCCGCTCTCTTTGCAACGGCTGTAGCGCTCATGAATGTAGCCTCAGGAGTTCCTTTCAGGGATGCCTACAAAGCAGCCGCCGAACAAAAAGACGCATGGGCCCATCAAGCCGATTTAAGTCTTACCGAGGTGTATAAAACGTCCGGAACGCCCGGTAGAACGGACTCATCAGGCGTCAGATCTAGACTTCAGGGTCAGACGCGGAATACGTAGCTGAGCTTCATGAAGAACCCGTCGTTGAGGCGTTGGAGATCCTTGAATCGATACGTGTTGGTTTCCCTAGAGGAATTCCCATATCCAACGAACATGACGGTACCCGGGTTTGGGCGATACGAGACTAGCCAGTCCACACGGAATTGATTGGAACGGAAGCTCTGCGTACGACGAAACTCGCCAGAGGCAGGGTCCCGGATCAAGATGGGATCATTCGTTCGAGAATCATCACGCAAGGTGTCCCTCAAAAACGAATCATATTGCCCAACTAATCGCACAAATAGGGAAGGGGATACCTGGTATTCTGCTTTTAGCCGTGGCACGCGACGCATGGAAACCGTGCTTTTATCCGAATGTCGGACATATTGCTGATGGTTATACAGCAGATTGAATCGGAGTTGGTCGGTAGGATTGTAATTCAGGGTAAGCGTAATGAAGTAAATGTCTGCTCGTGCCCACTCGTTGAAGTTGTCATCTACGCCGCCTACGAGAAATATATTACCCGAGAAATTATTCAGGCGAGGGGTTGAGATCGACGACCAAAAGCCAAGATTAATCAAACGGTCTACGCCCACAAAAGCGGTTGTATCGGTGGCTACTCCATTGGTTTGGTTTTCAATGTAGTAGTTGTCATAAAGACCCGTAGGCATTTTGAATGACTCGTAAAACACAGACGTATTGGCGCTCCATCCCCCCCGAAAACTCAGGTTGGAATTGAAGTGCAGTTTTCGGTCGTTCGGTCCATTTCCTGCCGTAAAACGGTCATAGTCCCAAGTCCCGTCTAGCGTGAAACCAAGCTGCCACGATTGCATCAGGTCTCCTTCGTCGCCAAACCAGCGACGGTGGGGTTGAATATTCCAATGCACGATTCCGGTTCGATTGATGAATCCAGATTCTGCATTAAATCGGCCATGGACTCCTGATGATGAGATGGAACCACCGTATTTGCGTCCCGAAGCCCGAGCATTCATTGTCCACATAGGCGCAGAATCGACACTTCCTCCATTCGTCGAGGTGCCCGTATCTTTCGTGAAACTCATCCCCGTTTGATAGGTGAATGAATAGATCTCTGCAAAGGTCAAGCGCCCATCTACAGCTGCTACACGATTCCAGTGTTCCCCGTCCACCTTGTCTGTGTAGACGAGTCCGACCGTGTTTTGTCCAGAAAGATCTCGCCGCAATCGAACAGCATTAAAATAAACGGGGTCGAGGTCTGTGAGGTAAAGCTCAGCATTGTCAATGGCTGAGATTACCCCAATATTGGTGTTACCACGTTTCCCCGTCAGCTTTATGGCGTTTAGTGGATTAGAAATGCGTCGTGTATAAATCAGTTGAGCGGGTGACTGAAATAATTCAATTCCGTCAAGGAAAAAGGGGCGCTTTTCAGGTACGTATACAGCCTGGCGTGGATCGAACTGAATTTGAGCAACATCCGCTTCAACTTGTGAAAAATCAGGGTTGAAGGTCCCATTCAGGGTAAGATTATTGGTGATTCCCCAACGAACATTCATTCCTAGTGGATCTCTGGCTTGAGCATCAAACTTGGAATCTGTCCCACCTGCTCGATTCATAGCTCCTGTCAATTCTGGATTGATGTCGAGTACTAGACCGCGTCGTAGATCTGTGAGCTCGCGAAGTAATCCGTTTTGGGACATGAAAGATGCATTGTCCAGTTGGGAAGGGGTCCACGTAGACGTATACCCAGAGTGTCGCACGACTCGCATCACGTTGAATCCCCAGTCCTGCGTAAATGCACTCTGGTATCTCAGGCTCTTGAAGGGAATCGTTACTTCAACCTCAAAGCCATACTCCGTGAGTCGGCCTTTGGACTCAAATAGAAAGTCTGGACTGTTGTCGATGGAAAAAGGGGCGCTGCTATTTCGACTCTCGCCAGATGCATCTCTGAAAATGCCGTCTCCCTGTTGGCCAAAAGGATTGACCGCAAACATAAATGCTTGTCGCTGGTCATTGTAAGTGTCCAACAAGATCATGACTTGATCGTCACCTGCAATTTTATCTCGGTCTGCAAGTGTAGCTCTGACCTCACCATGCGATTCATACGCCCGGATACCGAAGTGAATGGCGGTCGGGGAGTACCAAACGAGAACCTGTGTAGAATCTTGAGCCGAACGTCCATCTACTGGCAGATAGTCGGTGAAGCCGGTCATTGAAAGGGCACGAGACCAGACACCTTCTGATAGCACGCCATCGACGACTAGTTCAGCACCTTCAATTCTGGGGATCTGTGATTCGTTTGGATCTGGCTCAGTGGATGCAGCCGATACAGAACCAGTCGCGAGGAATAATAGAGTGCCTGCAATTAGGCATCTTAAAGAGGCGGGAAACATGTTTTCTCGAGGTTGGCTTTAAGAAGTGGATGAACCGATGGCGGTGGGTTTCCCCAAACGTCCTTTTCGAAAAGGTGGAAGAAGAAATATAGACAAGATTCGTCCTCTCTTGCTCGCTACGGGCATTATCGAACAGTGTTGTACGAGAGAGAGGGCGCTAGACATGTGAAGGGGTAAAGGGGGCGAATTTGTGCCCTATGGAGTCATTCTGCAGATTTTCCTTGCAACTATGCTTCTAAAACGTGACCATGATGAAAAGAAAAGAGGTATAGTTATGAATTATAAGCTCAAGAAACAGCTGATTACAGCCGCTGTAATACTGGTCGCTGTTTTTGTTCTATTTGCTATAATTGGAAATATTGCTTGACGCCAGAAGTAGCAGAGATTTATCGGGGAAGGACATCATTCTGAGCAATTTATATTCGCTCCGAACGCGAATGAATGGGGTCAATACACTCTTTGGTTGGTGAGCGCTCCAAATCATGAGTTTATCACATCATGACGTTGGGGCTGGACCATTACTTGATTACATTGAAAGTCTCGATTCGATTGATATATCAAATCGTGATTCTTCAACTGTCAAACCAATCTCATTTCGATCCAAATGAAGTTTTTCATCGACACTGCAGACCTAAATGAAATCCGCGAAGCCAATGAAATGGGCGTGCTGGATGGAGTTACAACCAATCCTTCCTTAATGAGAAAGGTTGGAGGTTCAGATTTCCATGCTCACATCGCGAAAATTTGCGATATCGTCGATGGAGATGTGTCTGCGGAAGTGGTTTCGACAGATTATGACGGAATGATGTCTGAGGCGGCAGAGTTAGCCCAGATTCATGACAACGTAGTCATCAAAGTGCCTTTGATTGCAGATGGTATTAAAGCCATTCGGTCCCTTTCGGACAAAGGCATCAAGACCAATTGCACGCTTTGTTTTTCAGCTACTCAAGCCCTGGTAGCGGCCAAAGCTGGAGCAACCTACATCAGTCCCTTCATTGGACGACTAGATGATATTTCAACTTCCGGCATCGATCTTATCGACCAAATTGTGACCATTTACTCCAACTTCGGGTACCAAACACAGGTACTGGCGGCTTCGATTCGTCATCCGATGCATGTAGTTGAGGCCGCTCTGGTCGGTGCAGATGTAGCAACTATTCCTTTCAACGTGATTGGTCAGTTGATCAAACACCCACTGACAGATAGTGGACTGGAAAAATTCTTGAGTGACTGGAAGGCCTATGAAGCCTCTGCCAACACGTCGAATGGTGTTGGTTAATCCTCTTTCCGGATAGCTTGAATGATATATGCTTCCCTTGGCGCGTCCGAAGAAATCGGGGCTAGTTGCCACTACGTAAAGATTGACGGAACAGGCATCCTGTTAGATGCAGGGTCTGATCCTGAGCAGGAGGGAGCGGCGAGTGTCCCGGATCTCCAGCGTATTGATGCCAAGTCAGATTGGCCAGTAGATCACATCATCGTTACCCATGCTCACCATGACCATCTCGGGTCGTTACCTGTAGTGGTTCGGAAGTTTCCTCACGCGCACGTGCACATGTCCGGCGCAACGCGAACGCTGTCGGATATTCTGCTTCCTGCTTCAGCACGTCTGCAGCGCAAGAAGCTGAATGAAGGTTCCACGACGGCAGATCCACTGTTCGCCGAGGAGGATGTAGAAGCGTGTTCTTACTTGTATCTCTCTCATGATCTGGAAACGGGTATTGATCTGACCGGACTGAAAGGGGGGTATGCTGTAGAGGGAGAATTTTACGACGCAGGACACGTTCTTGGCTCCGTAGGTGTGCATCTTTCTTGGATGGAAGAAGGAAAGGAGCGCACCCTTTTCTACACCGGCGATACCGGACTGAGAAACCAAACCATCATTCCTGGTGCTTCGTATCCAGATGATCCCGTAGATGTTCTCCTTTTAGAGTCCACGTTAGGTGCAGATGCTGAGTCAGAGAATTTTGATCGGAAAGCAGAGGAAAAGCGTCTTGGAAAGGCGATGGCCAAGGTTCTCAAGAAAGGTGGTTGTGTATTGTTGCCCGTGTTTGCATTGGGTCGTGGTCAGGAAATGATCGCACTCGTGGATCGATTTAAATCACGAGGTTTAATCGACGAGAACGTACCGGTGTATACCGCTGGTATGATGCGTGCGATATCTGATGTGTACGACAAATCGCGCTTCAACACACCTCGGCTAAACGAGGAGTTTCAGGTGTATGGCGTACCTCAGAAACGGTTACCTCGTTCAGAAAATGGACTGGTTGAAGCGCTCAAGACTCCCTGTATCATTGCCGTGGGTAGCGGAATGATGTTCGAAAGAACCATTTCAAACAAGATTGCCCAAAAGATCGTAGAAAACGAGAAAAATGGCGTTTTCTTAGTGGGATATGCTAGGGAAGACTCACCTGCTGCGCTGCTACTTGAAGCACGCGAGAAGGGGAAAGGCACCGAAGTGACCATCAATAAAGGTCGTGGTCCTCAGGCAGCAAACTGCGATGTAGATCGGTTCCGGTTCAGTGGTCACAGCCACCGAAGAGATCTGCTATATCTTGTGGATGTTTTGCAGCCCAAAAAGATTGTTCTCGTTCACGGAGAGACTAAGGCCCGTGAGTGGATGGCGGACAATATTAAATTCTTTTATCCGGACGTCGAAGTCATCTCTCCGGATAGAGGCGAAGTCTT
>DKOG01000053.1 GCA_002469915.1 Bacteroidetes bacterium UBA7368 | reverse complement strand
ATGGGTCACGTGGATCATGGTAAAACGTCCCTTCTGGATTATATCCGAAGCGAAGATGTGGTTGCCGGAGAAGCTGGAGGAATTACTCAGCATATTGGCGCCTACCAAGTCACGCTCAATAGTGGGAAACGTGTCACATTCTTGGATACACCTGGTCATGAAGCCTTTACGGCCATGCGTGCCCGTGGTGCTCAGGTAACAGACGTGGTCATCTTGGTTGTTGCGGCGGATGATGCTGTGATGCCCCAGACGGTTGAGGCTATTAATCATGCTCAAGCTGCTGGCGTCCCAATCGTTGTAGCGATTAATAAGATTGATAAACCCGATGTCAATGTAGATCGGGTAATGCAGCAACTTGCTGACCAGAATGTGTTGGTTGAGCAGTGGGGCGGTAAGATCCAGTGCGAAAAGGTTTCTGCTCATTCAGGTCAGGGTATTCCTGAGTTGCTTGATAAAGTCCTGCTGGAATCGGAAATGCTGGATCTGAAGGCAAATCCGGATCGAAACGCAGTCAGTACAGTCATCGAATCCCGTCTTGAAAAAGGTCGCGGTAATGTTGCTACAGTGCTGGTACAAAATGGTACGTTGAAAGTGGGCGACCCTTTCATTGCTGGTATCCATTCAGGCCGAATCCGCGCTATGTTCGACGAAAGAGATCGACGAATTGAAGAAGTCGGTCCTTCTCACCCGGCCCTTGTGATTGGTCTGGACGGATCACCTGAAGTGGGTGATACCTTCTTAGTACTCGACGATGAGAAAGAAGCACGCGAAATTGCGGCTAAGCGTCAGCAAATACACCGGGAGCAGTCTCTAAGACAACGTAAGCATATCACCTTGGACGAGATTGGACGCCGATTGGCGTTGGGTCAGTTCAACGAGTTAAACTTGATCGTGAAAGGAGATGTGGCTGGTTCTGTTGAAGCGCTATCTGATTCCTTGATGAAGTTGGGCAACGAAGAAGTAGTCGTCAATATTATCCATAAGGGTGTTGGTGCGATCAACGAGAGCGATGTAGTTCTGGCATCGGCTTCGGACGCCATCATTATTGGTTTCCAGGTTCGACCTGCTGTGGGCGCACGCCAAGCAGCAGAGCGTGAGGAGATCGATATCCGCCTCTACTCTGTGATTTATCATGCTATTGAGGAAGTACGAGACGCTCTTGAGGGGCTTCTATCTCCTGATAAGCATGAAAACATCACCGGTGTCGCTGAAGTCAGAGAAACCTTCAAAGTACCCAAGCAGGGTATGATTGCTGGTTGCCACGTGATTGAAGGGAAAATCCGTAGACCAGATAAAATTCACCTCATCCGTGAGGGCGTCGTCATTTATGATGGTACTCTGGCATCGTTGAAGCGATTCAAAGATGATGTAAAAGAAGTGCTAGCTGGCTATGATTGCGGAATGGGCGTTCTCAACTTTAATGATCTAAAAGTTGGTGACCAGATCGAGTCATACGAGATCGTTGAGACCAAACGTACGCTGGACAGCTAAGCGCCTTATTGATAAATAGGAGTTAGGATGAGTATCCGCACTGAGCGTGTTGCAAGTTTATTTCAGCGAGAGATTGCTGGCATACTGTCGTCAGAGTTTGCCGATCTACTGCATCCAATGGTCACCGTTACCGGTGTAAGGGTGACAAACGACCTTTCGATAGCCTACATATATGTCTCTGTAATGGGCGATTCGGTTGCCCAGAAGAATGGTGTGCTTGCAAAGCTGAAGGATCTGACTCCTAAAATCCGAAAGGTTTTTGCTAGCGCTATTCGTCATCAGGTTAAAAGTATCCCTGAACTACGATTCTTTCTTGATGAGACATTAGAGAACGCCAATAAGATGGACGCTTTATTCGGCAAAATTGAAGAAGAGCGGCAGCGCTTAGGTCTGAGCGAACCCTCTTCATCAGAAACCGACTCAGACTGAGCCAGCATGGCATTGGCCCCAGATCCCACTCAAGTCCCGATTTCCAAGAAAGACTCACCTGTCATTTCTTGGGATCCGCTCGTATTGCTGATTGATAAACCGAAGGGCTTGACTTCCTTTGATGTCATTAGGCGACTGAGAAGGGTTTCTCCTATTCGCAAAATTGGTCATGCTGGCACTTTGGACCCAATGGCGACTGGGCTGTTAATATGTCTTTCCGGTAAAGCAACGCGTCTCATGAATCACTTCATGGGGCAACGAAAGATTTATACGGGTGTTATCCGATTAGGGCAAACAACCCCCTCTTTTGATGCTGAAACCGAAGTAGAGTCTTCTGAAGACATCTCACACCTTACTTCCGAGATGCTCGACCAGGCTCGCACTCGTTTTGTGGGAGAAATCACACAATACACGCCTATTTACTCAGCTGTAAAGGTGGGGGGTGAACGATTGTATAAGAAGGCACGCCGTGGGGAGTCTATTCCGACGCCCCCTCGTCAGGTTACGGTTCATCATTTCGAACTGGGAGAGAGGACTGGATCAGATCTTCCATTCGAAGTGGAATGCTCAAGCGGCACCTACATTCGCAGTATAGCACACGAATTTGGCCAGCTATTAGGTGTGGGTGGGCATTTGGTTGTGTTAAGGCGCACGCATTCGGGCTCATTTGTAGCCAATGATGCGTGGGACTTGTCAGAGTTACTGAAGGCGGCCGGTACGGATCAATGACACGGCCAAACTACATATTTGGTGTAGCTCCGAAAATGGGTTCTGTACTTTCTATAGGTAGTTTCGATGGACTGCACCTCGGGCACCAATCGATTCTAAACCAGGTAATCAGCCTCTCTGACCGTCTTAAGTTGCCTTCTATTGTGGCTTCATTTGATCCGCACCCGCGAGAGGTTTTATCCCAGGATTACCCTCACCTTTTGTCACCAGGAAGCGAAAAGACGGCATTGCTCGAGTCTTTTTCAATCGACGCCTTTGGGTTGATCCCATTTACAAAGATGATGTCTTTCGTCGAACCGGAAGAATTTGTCGAGCATGTTTTGGTGAAGCATATGCTAACCAAGGCTGTGGTAGTCGGTTATGATCACCGTTTCGGTAGAAACCGGCGGGGCGACTTCGATATGCTTTGTCGTCTGGGAAAGCAGTTTGATTTTGAAGTTCACGAATGCGAGGCGGTAAGTGATGCCGATCTTCCGATCTCCTCTTCTAGGATTCGTACCCTGCTGCAACAGGGGACAGTCGATGAGGCTGCTCATCAACTAGGTCGAAGATATTCGATTGGTGGAGAGATTATTCGAGGAGCTGGCAGAGGTCGAACCCTTGGCGTTCCAACGGCGAACCTCATTCCCGATCACGAAAGAAAACTGGTACCCTTAAGTGGAGTGTATGCGGTAAAGGTCGACGTTCCTCATCTGAAGGGTCGATTCGACGGGATGATGAATATCGGAACTCGTCCTACATTTGACGGAAAATCGGGGATTCACCTAGAAGTGCATCTTTTTGACTTCGATGATGACTTGTACGATCGTGAACTTCGTGTTGAATTTCATGAAAGAGTGAGGGATGAGCAGCGATTTAGTTTCAAAGAGGCGCTCATAGCGCAACTTAAGCTGGACAGTGAGCGTTGCAGGCGCTCGTTGAGCGGAATATCTTAACGGAGGGCGTCTCCCGCCCGATTTAATTTAACAGCAGGAATTCGATCCCGATCAAGCAGCTCGCTGCCGGGAATCCGGGTTCTTCTTTACGATGGTAAAATCTAAAGAGGTTCTCTAATGATAACCAAAGAACAAAAAATCGAACTCATTGAGAAGTTCGGAAAAGGCGGAGCTGACACCGGTACATCCGAAGTACAGATCGCCATATTCTCCACCAGAATCAAAGAACTGACGGAGCATCTAAAAATCCACACGAAGGATCACTCGACCCGTCGCGGTCTATTGAAACTCGTAGGTAAAAGACGCCGTCTTCTTAATTATCTGATGGATACAGACATTGAGCGGTATCGCGCAGTCATCGCTGAACTGGGCATCCGTAAATAAGCCATTGCGGGGCGATCGCTTTTAGCGATCGCCCCGCGAGTGTTTCTGCCCCCTCCAACTTCTTTCCGGGAAGGGTCAGATCAGCTGAGGTAGAAATCGTGATTGCGATATGTTCTCACCTCAATATTGTATGTGTAGGAAAGCAAGAAAAAACAGACGAATAGATTATGTCAGTAGCAACAATCCGGGAAGTAGAGATAGCCCCCGGAAAAGTCCTAACCCTCGAAACGGGTCGCCTCGCCAAGCAGGCAGGTGGTTCAGTTGTAGCAAGGATGGGCGACACAATGGTATTGTGTACAGCGGTTCTAGCAACCGAAGCACGGGAAGGACAGAGCTTTTTCCCTCTTACGGTTGATTACCGTGAAAAATTTAGCGCAGCAGGTAAGATCCCTGGAGGATTTATCAAGCGTGAAGGAAGGTCCACTGATAAAGAGACCCTTTCCTCTCGCCTAATTGACCGCTGCCTGCGTCCCCTTTTCGGAGACAACTTCTTCAATGAAGTTCAGATCATTTGTAGCGTCATGTCTGCAGATGAAGATAATGACGGCGATGTAGTTGCCGGTGTAGGTGCGTCTGCAGCTTTGATGCTTGCCGGTGCACCATTTGATGGTCCTATCGCTCAGGTCCGTGTTGGCCGTGTTGAAGGCGAGTATGTCATCAATCCAACATTTGAAGAGCTCGCATCTTCTGATATCAACCTGATCGTCGCTGGAAAAAGCGATGCCATTGTGATGGTTGAAGGCGAGATGGACGAAGTATCCGAAGAAGACATGCTAGGGGCGTTAGCTTTTGGGCATGAAACAATCAAAGTGCTTTGCCAAGCCCAGATTGATCTGGTAGCAGATTTCGGTGGAGCCAAAGAATTTGAATTCACGCCAGTTGGTCTTCCTGAAGGCGTCGTAGACAAGGTTCGCGATTTTGCTGCGGATACGCTAGAAGAGCATATCCTCAAGCCATATTCGAAAGAAACCTTTTACGGTGGTATTTCCGATATCAAAAAGCAGGTTCTCGTTCATTTCTTAGGAGAAGGCGAAGATGCGGTCTCTGAAACAGAAGAAGGATGGACCAAGTCAGATATCAAAGAAGCTGTTGGCAAAGTCGAATCTGATGTTATGCGTGAGTTGATCATGCGTGATGGACGTCGTATCGATGGCCGTGGACTCTCCGATATTCGTGATATCTGGTCAGAAGTTGGCTACCTGCCACGTGTGCATGGATCTGCTGTTTTCACCCGTGGTGAAACACAGGTTATTTCAAGTGTTACGCTCGGAACAGGCAAAGACGTTCAGCCGGTAGACCAGATCTTCACCACTGAAGACAAACCGTTCTTCCTGCATTACAGCTTCCCACCATTTAGTGTTGGTGAGGCTCGCTTCCTTAGAGGCCCAGGACGTCGCGAGATCGGTCACGGTATGCTTGCAGAGCGTGCGTTGCAGGGTATGATTCCAAGCCAGGAAGAGTTTCCTTACACGATCCGCATTAATGCCGACGTACTCGAGTCCAATGGTTCATCTTCGATGGCCAGTGTGTGCTCCGGTTCGATGGCCATGATGGATGCTGGTGTACCGCTCAGAAAGCCGGTTTCTGGTATTGCAATGGGTCTCGTCAGTGATGGGAAACGTAATGCCATTCTGAGTGATATTCTGGGTACAGAAGATCACCTTGGCGATATGGAC
>DKOG01000172.1 GCA_002469915.1 Bacteroidetes bacterium UBA7368 | reverse complement strand
AGTCTCAATATTGAGGGTGGGTCAGAGGAAACCAAGTTTGATCTGCGACCTACTGACTATGATGAAGGCACGCACTTCTTTTTGGGCTACTACTTCAGGAATAGATGGGAGGATGCATTAGTTGACCCCCCAAACATTCGAGTTTCAAATGGTTTTGAACGCATCACCGAAATCGAAGTCTGGAAACTAATGCCGACTCGGCCAGAGGAAGAGAACGTCCGTCAAGCCGTGGCCATGGTGGATTTAGGGGAATCTCCAGATATTCTCTCTCAAGCTGATCAGTTCAATCGCCAAGAGCTTCCAGGCAACAATGTGGATCAGTATGACGACTCTGCTGGCGGAGAAATAGACTCTGAACTACGCGACGGAAACGCTACGCCAGGATCCTACCTTGAATCTGGAAAAGACCTATCGTCCTCCGACTTTCAGGTGGGTAAATTCAAGCGCCTAGAGCGGGGCCGAGACTATGATATAGACGAGGTCTTGGGCTACATAACCATGCGACAGCGCGTGCAAGAGAGCGAAGCATTGGCCGTTGCGTTTCGGTTCAGAGCGAATGGCCGTACCAACCAAGTTGGAGACTTTTCCACTGAAACAGGTGGATCCGACGGAGGTCAGAACGAGAATAAGATCGTCCTGAAGCTTATTCGGCCGGTTCAACTTCGTCAGCCTGCACCAGAATCCAATTTTAATCCGGCTGCTTGGTTTCTGGAAATGCGGAATATTTACCGACTCCCAGGAAGAAGCATTTCGCCTAACGAATTTGATCTACAGATCTTCTACGAACCACCAGGGAAAACCGCGACAAAAACCCTTCCTGGCGTTGGTGGAACGAACACCGTTTTACAGCTCCTCGGAATGGACCGTGTGAACGAGGATCAAGCCCTAAGCCCGGATGACCTGTTTGACTTCCTTGTCAACTATACCATTATGCCCGGTGATGGTACGCTGATTTTTCCCTATCTGGAGCCCTTTGGATCTCGCTTGAGCACCGTGATTGCTGAAGGTGGTGGTCCGCCGGAAGCTCAACAGAATCTGGAGGATGTCTTTGTATTTGATGCCCTGTATCTTCAGAAAAAGGCGAACGCAAGACGAGACAGTCAGCATGATGTGTACCGCATCCGAGGGTCCTATAAAGGCTCTGTTAAATCTTCTTATGATCTGAATGCATTTTCGGGTGTCATTCCGGGTTCCGTCCGGGTTACAGCAGGGGGAACTCCCCTGAACGAAGGCACTGATTTCATGGTGGAATATTCTGGTACTGGGTTGGTCAATATCACCAATCCAGCCTTCCTGACGGCAGGGCGTGATATTGAAATTGAGTTTGAGCAGAACTCGTTCTTCAATATCCAGAAAAAGACCCTGGTTGGGATGCGAGCAGACTATTTTATGGATGAGCGCCTTTCGCTTGGTGCAACGCTCATGCGCATGAACCAGAAGTCTCCAATTGACAAATATCGGATCGGGGAAGAGCCCATCTCAAATACCATTTGGGGCGTCGATGGAACACTCAAGTTAGAGCCACGCTGGATGACGAGAGCCATCGATTATATCCCTCTTCTGCAAACCAAAGAACCCAGTAGCATCAACCTGACTGGAGAGTTTGCTCAACTACGCCCCTCAAATACGCAGACTATTGCCTTCGAAAGGACGCGTCGGGAATTGAGAGACGTTGGACGTGATTTCTCTTCAGATGAACTTGGAGGGACCTCCTACATCGATGACTTTGAAGGATTCGAAAACACCTTCACGATGATGCAACCAGGTACATGGGCGTTAGCTGCCGCGCCTGATTCCATCGGAGCTCTCGACCGATTTGGTGTCTTATCCGGATCTCTCTCAGACTCTTTGCGCACCAACTGGAGAGGGAGTTTCGCTTGGTACCGGATTAACGCCAATATGCTACGTGAAGTACCCACGATCGCCTTCAACGGGGAATCCATCAAGATTTTCCGTATCGACGAAGTTTTTCCGAATCGGGATACTCGCGCAGAAATTGATCCGACTCTCGAGACATTTGATATTTATTTCAATCCGTCTGCACGCGGTCCGTATAACTACACCCGTAACCTTAGAAAATTCCTAGACACTCCGAAGGACGCTTGGGGTGGGATGACTCAGCGTTTACCGGAAGGTTTTACAGACTTCAGTCTTAAGAACATCGATTTTGTCGAATTTATTTTCCGCCCCTTCCCAGAAAACCAAGCGGAAGATGCTGGGGCTGATGCCAAATTCTACGTTGATTTAGGCTCAATCTCGGAGGACGTACTTCCTGATGAGAAACTCAACAATGAAGACGGTCTTTCCACATCTACCGTAACAGAAGCCGGTATCCTAGACTGGGGTCGTACCCCTACCGGGACGCAAAACAGCGTCGTTGATATTGACGACGCGTCGAGGCGAACGGAAGACTTGGGTCTTGATGGATTAGTGAGTTCTAGCCCTGATTACCCTCCTTTCGCAACTGAACAGATCCACTTCGCAAACTTTCTGAATTCGTTAGATCAAAACTCTAGTGACCCCCTCTATCGAGCAGAGGTGGCCAAAGCGATGGCCGATCCGTCAGGAGATGATTACCACTACTTCGCGAATAGCCAGTATTTCGAAAACTCGACATTCTTCCCTAATAGAGCCACCTTTCAGCAGCATTTCGCCCGCTATTTTGCTGGCCATGAATTGAATGCGTTCGAAACTCAGACGAAGTTGGCGACCAATACGTCACTGAAGCGTGGTAATTCTCGATTCCCTGATTCCGAGGACAAGAACCTCAACTCAACCGTCGATACCGAAAACAGCTACTTTCAGTATGAGATTCCTCTCTCCAAGCGGGCGCTAGATTCATTGGCTGTTCCTACTCGCGTGGATGATTACATCGTCGGCGAAGTGGCCAATGCAGATGGACAAGGCACGGGGTGGTATCAAGTCCGGATTCCTGTGCAACAGTATTCTCGAAAAGTGGGTGATATTCAGGATTTCTCTCTGATCGAATTTATGCGCCTGTGGACTACCGGGCACGAAGTACCTGTGACCATGCGTTTCGCTTCATTAGAGCTTGTTGGCTCTCAGTGGCAGAAGTCTAGCCAGGTCACACTAGAGCACGAAACCGTTTCAGATACGACAGGCACAGATACTCGACTGACAATCTCGAGTATTAACAATGAGGAGAACGCGGAGACCTACACGCCTCCGACAGGTGCAGTTGTGAGTCAGTCCCGCCTAGCTAGTGGTAGGGTTCAGAATGCACGTGAGCAGTCACTGGTCGTAAGGGTGGAGAACTTACCCCCTGGCAAACAGAGAGCCATTTTCAAAACCCAGAATACGGGTCTAGACTTGCTCAAATATTCCAATCTCCGCATGTTTCTCCACATGCATGGGATTTTGGCTGATGGAACAGATCTAGCCTCCCTCCCACTGGATGAAGGCCGATCAAAAGCGAAACTATTCGTGCGTTTGGGCTCGAATGAGACCAATGATTACTACGAATATGAACAGCCGCTCACTCCGAGTTATGAATCAGCTGGGTCCTCCGACCTGTTGTGGCAAACCAATGTGGACTATGACGGCGAATTCAGAGACCTAGGCTCCATGAACATTGAGCTAGGTGCCCTAAACCAGCTAAAAGTAGCTAGAGATCGAATTGCCTTCCCAACCGACAGCGTCTTCTACAATGTCTTGAATGGAGAATTACGGACTTCCGATGCCCCAGATGCGGAAGAATTCGCTCCACCCGGGTCGCGTCTAGGAATTCGCGGGACCCCCTCTCTTGGAAAAGTAAACAGCATTGTAATCGGTGTTCGAAACGCAGCAGACTCGACACAAATTGGCTACGAGCATATTCTGGAGGATATCACTGTCTGGATAAACGAGCTCCGGGTATCGGGTTACGATTCCAAAAACGGTTGGGCTGCAATCTCCAACCTAGATATCAAACTGGCTGACTTGGGTAGAGTGAAAGCCAGCTTCAAACGCCAGACAGATGGATTTGGGTCTCTCTCCTCAAGCCTTGGCGAAAGGGAGCAGATGAACATCAATAACTGGACGGTAACGACGGAGGTCAATGCCGACAAGGTGCTTCCCGAGCGATTTGGATGGAGCTTACCCGTGAATGTCCAGGTACAATCAAACACGACGACACCGCGGTTTTCCCCAACAAGGGGTGACATTCGTCTAGAAGAAATCTTGGCTCAAATTGATGAACGAGAAGACCTCGATGCGGTCGAAAAATCTGAAGCCCGAACAGAAGCAACGCAAGCAGCTCAGACGTACACCTTTACCCAATCCCTATCCACGCGCGTTGGTAAAACGGGTTCGCGTAACAAGATTCTCAGAAACACCGTTGACGGAATCAACCTTTCCTATTCTCAATCCAACGTGGATGGCCGCAGCCCATCTCAACAGATGAATGATCGCTGGCAGTGGAGTTCATCGCTTTCCTATCGATTCAGCTCTCGCAAGCCCAAAACGTTGAGACCCCTGTTTTTTCTG
>DKOG01000252.1 GCA_002469915.1 Bacteroidetes bacterium UBA7368 | reverse complement strand
CTCCGAAACCCGCCTCCCCATACTTGTCCAACATCTCACTGGTGCGGCCCGCCACAACTATTCGAAAAGGGTCGGTGGAAGTAAACTTGATGACGTCTCCTAACTCGTAGCCCCAGAGTCCACTACACGTCGAGACAATGATCCGATATCGGATCCCCGTTTGGACCTCCTCGATAGATATACGGGGACCTGATTCGTCTGCTGGTTCAAATTCCAGGTACACTCCGCTATTTAAATGAACCAACATATCCGTTGAGTTGGGCGAATCCTGAAAGGACACGTATCCCTCGGATGCTCCGTAGTTCTCGACGAAATCCATGCCGCCACCCACCTGCTGATCGAGCAAATCACGATAGGAGGAGAGTGCCACACCGCCAGAAAAGAAAACACTCAGATTGGGCCAGACTTCGCGAACGGTTGTTACCTGATTTCCGGTAAGGGCGTTGTGTCGAGCGAGGAGTTTTTTAAAGAGGACAATCCCCCAGGATGGGACCATCGCTATGGCCCGTATATCCATTTTTAACGTGTGATCTACAATAGCATCTAGCTTCTCTTCCCAGTTCGGCAAAAACAGGATCGATTCAGGTACAGCCTGATATAATCGTTTAATCAACCATGGCGCAAAAAGAAACTGAAGTCCGCTCACCTCACCGATCATGGACCCCGGGTGCAACGGGTCTTCTTCGATTCGACCGGGAATGGAGAGTAGTCTACCCCTAAAGAATTTTGAAGAGCGGATTGCTTCACGGTAGGCCAATGCCACGGTCAACGTAAATCGGCGGTTAATCATCAGCATTTCCTCGGATAGAGGAACAATTTTACCTGCCGATGCTGTCCCCGATGAGACCGCAAAATGCTGAATGCTACCTGGCCAAATGATGTCTTTTTCCCCTTTCCGGATGCGTTCTATATCAGACCGGAAAGCCTCGTAGGAGTGAATAGGCACACGCTCTCGGAACATCGATCGCGCATCCTTGGCCTCGGCAATCTCTGAAAATCCATATCGCTTACCCCATTCCGTACCAGCAGCACGCTTCATCAACCCCTTCAGAACGGCTACCTGCGTTCCGATTGGATCATTCTTGAAGGCCCGGATATCAGAAAAGGGATTCAGTTTCTGTGGCACGTCCGTCAGGGTGATGGATCCTCGTTGTCAACGAAGGGTTTTCAATGCTCCCACCGCAACATGGATCCGGATTTTCGTTGCTATCTTTAAAAAGCCTGATCGTAAACCATGCTTGAAGTAGATCCACATATTCTGACAAGCCGAAATCTTACTCTGGATTGCCGCCCTGCAAATGAGTCAGGGGGGCACGTTATGGGTGTCCTGAATGTCACGCCAGATTCCTTTTCCGATGGTGGCCAGTTTGATTCTGTTCCGCGCGCTGTAGAGCGCGCGCAGGAGATGGCCGCGCAAGGCGCGGCCATCATAGATATTGGAGGAGCTTCTTCCCGCCCCAAAGGTGCATCTTATGGAAAAGGAGCCGAGCTTGTATCAGCCCAAGAAGAAATGGATCGCATTCTTCCGGTGGTCCAGCGGGTAGCCTCGTTAATGCCAGATACCTGGATTTCTATCGATACGTTTCGAAGTGACGTCGCCAACGAGGCCCTTCGCTGTGGGGCTCACATGATCAACGATATTACTGCCTTGCGATTCGATCCAAGTATCGCGACCGTCTGTGCTCAACACCAAGCCCCCATCGCACTGATGCACTCGGTAGGCATGCCAGGAGACATGCCTCACCTAATGGATCATGACAATGTGGTCGAAGAAGTGATATCGGCATTGAGCGAGGCCGTAGCTGAGGCTAGAAGAAAAGGATGTAAACATATTGTCCTGGATCCTGGATTTGGCTTTGGCAAATCCCATACGAACAACCTTATGCTCATCTCCCAACTGAGTAAATTGAAACGACTGGGATGCCCGATCCTGATTGGCGTCTCACGAAAAAGCACTGTAGGCCATGTATTAGCCAATGGCGGGGATACTCCCCCTCCTCTGGACAGGTTATTTGGTAGCCTCGCTATCACCTCTGTAGGGCTACAAGAGGGCGCAATGCTCGTGCGCACGCATGATATTCGCGAAACGGCCAACTTCCTTCGCGTTTTTGGTGCAACCCGGAGTACCTCGGAAGCATAAATACCGTATTATTAAGGCATTCTCGCTCAGATAAGACACTGTACTAGACCATCAGGCATTGACACTTATTCCCTGGGTCATACCGATCAGACTTGTAGACATCCTCGAAATCGCTTTCGTGGCATATGTTCTATATGCGCTGTATCAGCTCATGCGGGGCACGATTGCCGTCCAAATTTTTGTCGGAATCTTGGCCCTCTATATAGTTCAGCTACTTGTGACAGCGGCTGACATGACCATTTTAAAGGCGCTCTTCGGTTCCATTTCTGAAGTATTTGCCTTGGCCGTTATCATCCTTTTCCAGCCCGAAATCCGACGGCTCTTGCTTCTTCTGGGGCAAAACCCGCTCGTTAGGCGGTTTATGCAATCTCCTGCTCGACAAGAACGCATTGAGGAAATTATAGTAGCCATCGGAGACCTGAGTAGCAGACGTATCGGGGCCCTGATCGCGTTTGAGCGCTCCACTGGGCTGAGAAGCTATGTAGAAACAGGCGCTCAATTGCATGCTCAAGTTAGCCGGGATCTGTTGGTGACCATATTCTACGCTCAAAACCCTCTCCATGATGGAGCAGTCATTATTCGAGACGCCCGCATTGAGGCTGCCCGCTGTATTCTACCGGTATCTACGAATATGAAATTGAGCACGAAACTGGGCCTCAGACATCGTGCCGCAGTCGGCTTAACTGAACTAACCGATGCCTTTGTTGTCGTGGTCTCAGAAGAAACGGGCCAGATCAGCGTGGCCAACAATGGAAACTTAGTATCGAATATTAGCCTTACGCTGCTTGAAGAATACTTGCAGGATGCGCTATCCACAAAACTACATCCTGAGGCAGACGGTGCAGTTGCACCGGTCCCTGCACCAACACCTTCCTAACCGAGGATTGATGACGGAAGACTGGAAGTTTGAACGTAGAAGAAACCGGTTGGTCGACGATCTCCGGGAGAAAGGTATTTCGGATGAACGCGTTCTTGCTGCCGTTGGACGTGTGCCTCGGCATCGATTTGTAGAGCAAGCTTTTTTAGGTCGCGCCTATAATGATGAAGCGCTCCCCATTGGCCTCAAGCAGACCATCTCTCAGCCCTACACCGTGGCCTACCAAACCCAAACGTTGGCGCCCAAACGCGACGAACGCATTCTAGAAATTGGTACGGGAAGTGGATACCAAGCTGCTGTCCTGTGCGAAATGGGGGCAAAAGTATACACTGTGGAAAGAATGAGGGGGTTATTCGACAAAACGGCTCCCCTGCTGCGCCAACTTAGATACAAGGCTTCAACGCGCTTTGGAGACGGAATGCAAGGATGGGAAGCGCACGCCCCGTACGACGGGATAATCGTTACGGCCGGGGGAATAGAAATTCCAGATACGTTACTTCAGCAACTCAAAATGCCTGAAGGCACCACGCCCGGCGGACGCATGATTATCCCAGTTGGTCCACGTCATGAGCAAATTATGACCTACGTCATGCGACTGGGAGAAAACCAATTCGATTCGGTGGAAATGGAGGCCTGTCGATTTGTACCCTTACTATCCCGAACGCAGAGCTAAGGTGGCCAAGGCTACTCAGGCGTCCAAGACCCATCCTGGTGATCAACCTTATCTACGACACCCACAATCGTGGCATCTGTCGGCGTTTGTCGCGGGCTGAAGGGAATCGCGGCTTCAGAAGACGAAACATACACGACCATGTCCCCTTCGCCAGCATCTACGGTATCCAACATGACCTGCTTCCCGCCTACCTCTTTGCCTGAAAACGACATAGGCTGAACAACCAGCATACGTCGTCCTTCAAGAGATTCATCTTTCCGGGTCGCCCACACTTTTCCAACTACGCGTCCAAGATTCACGGATCAACATCCATTTTATCTACGATTGCAGTAATGACAGCATCCACTGGTTTATTCTTGGTCAATTCAGTTTGACGTGCGCTTGATCCCTGAACGAACAATACCACTTCTCCGACGCCAGCCCCAACGCTGTCCACGGCGACTACGACTCGGCTTTTATCCGAACCATCCGCTTCTATCTCACGCACAAGTTGCAGCTTCAATCCGCGGAGCTGCTCGTCTTTGCGAGTTGCCCAAACGGTACCAATTACTTTTCCGAGAATCATATTGAAGGTCCTTCAGAATGGTGATTTAGTTTTCAAACGAAATCCCGCCACCGGTAAAGTAAACACCAAAAAATGCGGCTGCTGAGGCTGCATGATCGGCAAACGTGTGGCGAGTCCCGAGTGATCCCGTGGAAGATGACCCATAATACAAAAGTGGAACGAATTCCCGGCTGTGATCTGTACTCTCCGTTGTTGGATCATTTCCGTGATCCGCAGTGACTACCAGTCTGGAGTCTCGCGGCAGCACCGCCAGGATATCGGGTAGAGCAGCGTCAAACTCCTCTAAAGAACGAGCGAATCCTTCCGGATTATTCCTATGCCCGTACTCCTGATCAAAATCAATGAGATTAGTCCAGATAAATGTATTCTGTCCAGAAGCATCTGCATCTCGCATGGCGTCTATGGTCTTCTGAATACCAACGGCGTTGCGGCCCGTTTTGTGCGTGTCATCGAATCCTACCCCTCCAAAAAGATCTGCTACTTTTCCAACAGACACCGTATGGACACCTTCATGCTGTAAAGCCTCTTGTAAGGTGAGCGCCTCGGGAAGTCGGGAAAAATCCTTCCGCTTGTCCGATCGTCTTCGGAACGCGCCCGGTTGCCCTTCAAAAGGTCGTGCAATCACTCTTCCCACTCCGTGTGGACCCACGCAAATGGACTCCCGAGCTAGTTGACACCACTCGTACAATGTCTCAATGGGCACAACGTCCAAATGAGCCGCTATCTGAAATACACTATCCGCTGAGGTGTAAACGATCGGGAATCCAGTGGCCATGTGTTCTGGTCCGAACTCGTCGATAATGACGGTGCCGGATTCTGGCCGATTGCCGAGAGCCGCATTCACGTTGGCGGCTTCGCAGAAAGAGGTGATTACCTCATCGGGAAAGCCATTGGGATAGGTCGGGAAAGGCTCCTCTAATTGGACCCCAGCC
Organism: Bacteroidetes bacterium UBA7368; assembly: GCA_002469915.1. Classification (GTDB taxonomy): domain Bacteria; phylum Bacteroidota; class Rhodothermia; order Rhodothermales; family UBA10348; genus UBA10348. The sequence goes on along the minus strand of DKOG01000252.1, from coordinate 7,538 downwards.
AACTCCCAGTGTCCAGTTGTGGAATCCTTCCCTGCCGATCGCTCTTGCATACGGCCGTACATGGCAGATGGCATTTCCGTCGGGGGTACAGCTGCGAATGAGCGAATATTACCTAAACCCATTCGCTGTAAATTGGGCAGAGACGGTTTTTGTTGGCCAAGCACGTGACCCAACGTATCGCTTCCTTCATCTCCGTAAGCGGCTGCATCAGGTTGCTCCCCAATACCCACGCCATCTAAAATAATCGTCACAAATATCATGGGAGAGCCCGTTTATTCAACGATGATGCACTCACCGGTATTGAATGCTTCTTGAAGGGCAGCTGTTGCATCAGATCGCAATTCGTCTGGGCCCACATGCCGAGGACCGAGAACAGCCGCGCCAACACTCACTCCGCCTGGAAGCACGTCGTCGTCCTCAGGAAACGCGCTTTGTATTCGACCTGCCCAACCTGCCACACTCTGGCTTGACCCTTGATAAAATATACCATACGTCAATTCTCCAAATCGCTCCACGCGGGCATCTACTGCGATACTTTTGAGTCTCGAACAGAGCGATTCTTCTACTGAATCCACATCGACGTCCAGCTCTTCAGCCTGACTTAAATACACCAAAACCAGAGACAAGGATCGTTCGTGCGTACGGGCACGTTCCATTTCTTCGGCTATAATTTCGCGCCGAGGCTTCGCAGGTGTGTTCTCATCTAGGTTAGCAAGACCGCCCTCTGCTTCAGTATCCAGCACCGTAGAAACTAAACGTGCATATTGCTCCAGTAATACCCGAACCGAAGCGGCTTCTAGACCATCATCGTTCATCGTATCCACAAGCAATACGAAAAGATCGTCGTGCTTTTTAGATGGAACGGGTACCATGGCAACCTGCCGAACATTGATCTTCTCGTGATAGTATCCCAGTTTCGCTTTAGGAAAGCCATTGGGCCCAACGCGAGGATAGACCACCGGAACTAGAGCTCGATGTCCAGCAAGCATGGGCTCCTTAGCCGAATAGGATCCCCCATTGCGAGCATATGAGTTTTGACTGACTATCACTTCAATGTGATATCGAAGTGGCACGTCTTCCTGCCTAAGTAGACACACGGTATACGCATCCACGGATGCTCTAAGCGAGCGGAGTGCCGGAATTAGCACATCAGCGTAAGATTGCGTCGAGGCTTCCGAAACCATAATTCGCGGACGAGGCGCTTTTTTTCTAGCCTTTCCTGCTGTGGATTCGCGCTTCTTATTTTCGGGGGCATCCGAGAAAAAAGATTCCAAAACAACTTTATCTGGATGATCTGATGCGTCGTCGTCATCATCATCGTAGTCAGCGCCAGCGTCTCCTACTGGCTTGATCTCCATAATCCCAAGTTGAGCTAAATCCTCTTCAGGCTGCTCCGGCGCCTGCATAAACGTCTCAGGGACATCGTTGTGACGACGCCTCATTTTCGCGGTCATCAGACCGACGGCAGCAATTAAAAGAACGGCAGCTAGTGCATACAGCATTGCTTCACCTAGCACAATGGCCAGAGATAGCGATACGACCGCCAGAATGATAAACAGAACGCGCAGCATTCGAATTCCAGAATCGGAATAAGTAATTGAAAGAAGACCAATCTCTAGAAGCTATTGGCACACATAGTGAAAGTCAATTTTGAAGGGCAAAAGACGGGCTGCAAAATGCATTCTTTTTAGCTCCAGAGGGATGATCATCATTTTTAATTCGCCCTTCACATGTTTCTGAATGTCTACCCTTTTTGAGATGCCGGTACTCATTATGAGAAATAAAGACGTCTCTAGAGCTCTAAATCGGTGCTTATGACTTCTTTTCGTGTTTGGCACACTGTTTGGTAAAGGGTAGTCACACAGTTCGGAGCGATGCAATTTGGAAATCTACCGATCTTTACGGTGGCTTCCATAACAGCTGGTCCGCTCGGCGAAGTATATGCTGGCGCTCCAGGTGAGGGCATCTACGTGATCTACGACTCAGACTTTGACGGAATTCCTGATATCGCACATCAGGTAGCTAACTTCATGACGAGTGCTGTCATTCAGGACTTGGTAGTTGCACCAAATGGTGACATGTGGGCTGCTACGTATGGATACGGAATCCTGTACTCCAGCGACGGTGGACGCTGCTGGACACGTATGAACCGTGGTCTGAATAACCTGTGGACCTTGGCAATCGAACGCAAAACAGATGGCACCTTGTTCATCGGCATCTGGGCCGACGGAAAAGGAGGAATCTGGCGCTCTACGGATGACGGACGCAACTGGGAGTTCTTGGCCTTACCAACTCGTCAGATCATTTCGATCGCAATTGATCCGAATAATGAGAACATCATTTATGCTGGAGCCAATCTGGCTAGTGAAGGTGCTCTGTACAGGTCAATGGACGGTGGCGACACCTGGCAATCGCAGGGTCAGTTTATCCAGCCAATCTGGTCGATAACCATTGATCCAGATGATTCAAACCACATCTTGGTCGGCACGCTTGGAGACGGCATCCACGAGTCTAACGACATGGGTCTAACCTTCGAGCAGATCGGTAGCCCAACTAACGGTTTGGATAACCCCTACGTATTCGACATGTCGTATGCACCATTTGGGACTCCTTACGAAGGCACCCTCTTTGCGGCGACGGATTCAGGTGTATATCGCTATGATGAGTTTTCCGAAGCATGGAGCCTGTTCGGTATCGGAAGTGAGGACTTCCAGTTCCGCACGCTGGCCTTTGCTGGAACGCAAATCTACGGTGGTACCTGGAATGCTGGTGTTGTCCAGTACGACGCCTTGACTAATGAGTGGGGAGATTACGGTCTCGGAGACCTTCCTGTGATTGCTTTTGCTGTGCATCAGCCAACACAGACACTCGTCATCGGAACCAGTGGTTCTGGAGTATTCCTCTCGGTGAACTTCAGTATCTCTACTGCGATTGAGGATGAGCAAATTGGAACAGAGATTCCGACGGCCTTCAGCCTAGAGTCTAACTATCCGAATCCGTTCAATCCACAAACGACGATTCCATTCAACATCAAGGAATCCGGTCACGTACGGGTAGCTGTCTATGACATGCTAGGCCGTGAGGTGGGAATGCTGATTGATGGAGCCCTCGCTGCTGGAACACATCAAGTGACCTGGGAAGCAGGTGATCGCCCAAGTGGAACGTACCTCGTCCGTATGGACGCCGGTGGACAGACCTTCACCAAAACAATGATTCTGCTTAAATAATAGCCGGAACGAGAGCTGGCCCGGCCATTCGGCCGGGCCAGCTCTCAAACCCGTTAATCCCTGCAGGTGCCAATATGTTTGACAAAATGCCCATACTCGGACACAACGAATGGTGTACTGATCAAACCTGCTAAGCCAACAAGAAGGAAAGCCCGACGTAGTGTACTGCGCTTGGCCGGACAAGATGTGGCTCCCATGGCCCGCTCCAAAGCACACCTAAGTACTTTGCCCAAATTTTCTTCGGGGACGCGCGTCGCGTCCTAACTGAAAAGGCCAAGTGGATCGCCCCCCTCCGATCCGGCCAATAAAACAACATTCATGAGGGTGGATGCTGCGGGGCACGTATCGGGTAAAACCGATATGTGCCCCGCGTGTATATAGTAAAATAGTCTAAGCTACACGGAGGGAAGAGCGCCTGTTGCAGGAGCTTCGTTAGCTTCAACCCAAACGTCTCCCCGTGTTGTTTTGATGACCACACCCTCATCGTTTCGACCCATCACATAGTCACGAGTAAGTGGGACTTTCCCATACGGCGTATCAAGCACATATTTTGGAATGGCAAAGCCGGTCAGGTGACCCTGCAATTCTCGCATGATCTGCATTCCCGTTTCAATTGACGTCCTAAGATGAGCTGTCCCGCCAATAAGCTGTGCCTGATATAGGTAATACGGGCGGATTCGCATTTTAACCAACCCCTGACACAACTCGCGCATCGTCTTCGTGGTATCATTGATTCCTTTCAAAAGCACCGTCTGATTCCCAACGGGCACTCCTGCACGCAAGAGTCTGTCAATCGCCTCACTTGCTTCCGGGGTCAGTTCCTTTGGGTGATTGAAATGAGTATTCAACCACACAGGATGATACCGGGATAGGATGTCACATAGCTCTGAAGTGATCCGCTGAGGCAGCTTAACCGGCATCCGAGAACCTATTCGGATAATCTCCAAATGATCTATTGCGCTCAGCTCGGATAGCAACCATTCGATGTGTGCATCCCCCAAGGTCAGTGGATCTCCGCCCGTGAGTAACACATCCTTAATCTCGGAGTGGGCTGCAATGTATGCGATGGCTTCGCGAAGCTCGTCTTTTCGCATCATAAACTCAGCTTCACCCACCATGCGTTTTCGAAGGCAATACCGGCAATAGATCGCGCACTGACTCGTGACACAGAATGCCACTCGATCTGGATAATTATGAATCAGGTTTTTAACCGGAGAATGCGCTACTTCCTCCAAAGGATCTTCGAGCCCGATAGAATCAAATTGCATCTCTTCGGGCAAGGGAATAACCTGACGCCGAATAGGACATGCCGTATCTGTGGCATCCATTAAGGAGGCGTAGTAAGGCGTCACTGACCACTGAAACACACCTTTTGTAGCCTCGATGGCTTCCTTTTCTTGATCTGTTGGATCGAGGTAAGCGCACAGATCTGCTTCGTTTCTGATTCGATTACGCATATGCCACTTCCAATCGCCCCAGTTTTCTGTGGCGACGGACGGAAGGGGTGTCTTAGGTTTTGGCGAATTCATGACATGGCCCGCTGAATAGCTTCATCAAGTACTTCAGCAAGAAAACCTGCATAGGTCTTTTCCATGAGCTCAGCCATGATGGCAAACGTCCCGTCTGGCGCAAACGTGGGTAGCGGATTGATTTCTAGGAACCACTCCTGACCCTGTTCATCCACTCTAAAATCGACCCGTGCAAAGTCCCGACACTCAAGTTTCTCAAACACGATTAACGCCGCTTTTTCAAGTCGAAACTCGAGCTCCGGGGTTAAGTCCCCGGGCAAATCAAACGCATGATCGACTTCGGGCAAGCCTTTACGATCCAGGACATGAAGTCCAATACCAGACGCGGATTCGACGGCCCGCTGGATAACCGGAAGTGTTCTCGGTGGGTTGTTTCCGATAACAGCAACCGTGAACTCTGATCCCTCGATAAACCGTTCGACCAGTACATCTTGTTCGTAGGCTTGCATCACATGCTCTACCTGACGAATCAAATCCTCATCGCAATCCACTTTACTATCCTTGGTCAAACCCTTCGCTGAGCCCTCATATCGAGGCTTAACAAACGCTGGGTAATCCACAGAAATGGTCTGGGACTCCGGAGAGACTACGGCATATTCGGGCGTCCGAAGACCGGCCGCCCTCGCTAGATCCTTTGTCCACACCTTATCTAGGCTAAGAGACAGCGTTAATGCATCTGATCCGATATAGGGTACATCCATCAGGTCCAACAAGGTAGGTGCTTCGCCTTCTCGGTTTCGGCCTCGACCGCCCTCTGCTATGTTCACGGCGAGATCAAAAATCGGGTTATCCATGCAGGACAATAAGTTACGAGCAGGACCAATTCGGACCGTTTCGTGCCCTAACCCCGCTAAGGCTTCTTCCAAAGCCACAACCGTTTCCTCCGGTTCGTTCTCGACGTCTGCATCAAAGGCCTCTCCATCCTGCCAAGGATAGTCGTCAAACAAATCATAGATGAGGCCGATACGCATGAAATCACGGGTTTGGGTGAGCGCTAATTTACCCAGACTAGTACTTTTTATGTAGAGCGTCTATACTCTGGTTTGACAATTCATCGTTTCCACGACCATGCGTACCACTACATTTGCCGCTTTCGCCGCTTGTTTTCTTATTGCGGGTTGCCAACAGGCCCCAGACGCTCCCTTTCCCTCGGGAACGATTGTAGACATGTCCTACGCCTTCAACGATGACACCATCTACTGGCCTACGGCTCCTGGATTCAACAAAGCAACCGACTTTGAAGGGGTCACAGATGCCGGTTTCTACTATACAGCCTACACAGTGAGTACGGCAGAACACGGTGGTACTCATTTAGACGCACCTATTCATTTCTCAGAAGGAAAATGGGCCGCCGATCAAATTCCCCTGGAGAACCTTATGGGTTCGGCTATCGTGATTGACGTGCAAGAGCAAGCAGCCGCAAATAGAGACTACCTCATTTCGGTCACCGATATTGAAAACTGGGAAGCAGAGTTTGGCCCTATACCAGAGGGATCCATTGTGCTATTTCGCACCGGGTTCGGAAAATTCTGGCCAGACCGCGAAGCCTACATGGGAACGGCAGAAAGAGGCCCCGAGGCTGTGGCATTACTGCACTTTCCGGGAATTGACCCCGCCGCCGCTTCGTTGCTTGCTACCGAGCGCTCCATCAAAGCGGTGGGGATCGATACGCCTAGTATCGATTACGGACAATCCAACCTCTTTGAATCTCATCAAAACCTTTTCGGAGCCAACATTCCAGCCTTCGAAAATGTGGCCAATCTGGACCGACTTCCTATGACGGGTGCGACGGTCATTGCATTGCCCATGAAAACCGAAGGGGGCAGTGGCGGACCACTCCGCATGGTGGGCATTCTCCCCAATTAGAATCCGTGATAAAGACGGTATACAGTCAGGCGCCTATGTCTCGCGCTCCCATATCGTCTGACGCGGAGCAAGCAGGGGACTTATCCTGATATGTAACCTATGCGGGGCCCACCACAATGAGGGTTACGAGTAAGAAGCAATATGTGCAGATCCGACCATGCATATTCGAATGCACGCCAACCCGATCAATTCAAAGAGACATTGTTTAAAAAGCGGCGTACGGCATTAACTGAGCCGACCCACCCAAGTAGAACGCCCGCCAATAGCATGCCTCCCGCAAACGCTAGACTCGTAGCCGCATTCAAGCTTTCCATTTGAGGGATAAAGGCTACTACGGCATACTGCACTACCCAAATAATAAACAAGGCTAGGGCAGATGCGATCAAGCCCTGAATGATGCCTTCGACAATGAAAGGCTGGCGAACAAAAGAGTCGGTCGCTCCAATCAGTTTCATCGTACGAATCATAAGCCGGCGAGCGTAAATCGCGAGCCGGATTGTATTGGCCACTAGAAAGACAGAGGCAATGAGTACGAGCAAACCTAAAAATAACCCAATCAAGGTGAGAAGACGGAGATTGGATTGCACTTTGACGAGAAGAGGCTGATTGTACACCACTTCATCCACTCGATTCCAAGAAGAGAATTCGGCCACCATAATGTTCAAGCTGTCCGTGTTGATGTAGGCCTGATCTACACGCACTTTGATGGATGCAGGTAGAAAGGCATCATCGAAAAACACCACCGCTTCATCACCAAATTCATCTCGGAAGATTTGTTGAGCCTGCTCTTTAGAAACGTATTCAACCTCGGCTACCCCAGGAGTTGCTTCCGCCCTCCGGTACAGAGACTCTGCGACATCCTGACTGGTATCGGCCAAAAACAGTTCAACCTCACCTACCCGTTGCTTAAGCCATG
>DKOG01000233.1 GCA_002469915.1 Bacteroidetes bacterium UBA7368 | reverse complement strand
GACGTATCCATCAAAGGCGGCGTAGATTTGATTGTGCTCCTTCTGGAAATGAATAGCAGCAGCCTTCATATCAGAGAATTCGGTCTCATCTACCTCCGACAACCTGCTGAAACGACGGGCGATATATAACTCGTCAATCAATCGAACGATAAATGGGATAGTCTTTGCCTGGTTCTAGCCATTTATCCAACTGCGCCCAGTTGACCAATCCGTCATCTGAACGAGGCTCTAGAAGATAAAACACCAGCCGGCCGAGTGGTTGCGAAGTCGATACGATGAGAGAGCCCTCTTCGACGGCAACCCATTTAGATGACGAAGAACCGAAGAGCGTACGCTCAAAAATTTGTTGAAACTCGCGAGATGAGACCGTTGTGGAATCAATGGTGAACGCTTCCAATTCCCGCTCATCGGCTTCCGGTATCGAGGAATAGATGACTCCATGGGTGTCGAGGTAAGCACTCACCACGCTAGCCGCACTAGCGGAAACCACGTAATGAGCAGGCGCGCGAGCGGTCTCAGTGGGTTCAAACGCTCCCCATTCAGGCATTGTCTGCGCGTAGACTGTGTCCTTTCGCTCGTAATAAGATGAACCGCTGTATGGATTTCGAAGAGTTTCTACATCGCCCATCAAAATCTCGACGGACTCTTGGTTCATACTTGGCTGAAACCGAACGCCCAAATCCATTCCCGCCAATGGAATGGCTTCGGCCGTAGCAATTACCTGTTCAATAGCGGTGCGCTGATCCGCAGCATGATTCAGGATTTCTTCCACAAAGTAAAGAGTAGCCATAATGCGCTCTTCAAATGTGGCATAGGAGTACGCTTCACTGAGAATGGCCATTCGATTACGAAGACCCACGTAGTTGTTATTAAAGCGTGGTCGATTATCAAATGTGTACCAGCCCGGATCGCCTCTTCGATACGGCAAGTTTCCGTAGTAATAGTACTCCCATCCTACACGCTCACGAATCGTCTCTGTCATTTCCGGTAGCCACGTCTTTCGCAAGTAGGTATCGATCGGTGGGGCCGTGTTGGGATTCAATGGCGGCGAATAGGTCACATGATAGGCATGACGGGTTCCATTGGTCGTATGCAAATCGACAACGACCTTAGGGTCGTACGTATTAAATACCTGCAACAAAGATCGCGCTTCCGGGCTCTTGACCTTCATGTGATCCCGGTTAAGATCCAAACCTTGCGCATTCGGTCGCTGACCCATTCCCGCAAGAGGACCATTTTGTTGAGGTCGATTGAACAGGTTTACTCGTTCATTTCCATCGGCATTGTATATGGGTGCCATTAGAATAACTAGCGAATCAGCCCAATTACGATGCCTTCCCTCCGCAAGATCTCTAATCAGCATCAAGAGCGCTTCCTTCCCACAGACTTCGCCCGCATGGATATTACCTTGGACAAAGATCGGCATTTTACCCGATGCCCGAACAGATTCAACAGTAGCATCTGCCACATCTCCAAATACAACTAACGGCATTGCACGACCTTCCGTCGTATAGCCAAACGTCGTCAAATGAAGCATGGGACTTTGAGCACTAGCCACTCGAAGAAAGGCCATCACTTCATCGTACCGTGTGGTTTCTTCAAATGAAGATCGTTCTGGTGCTGTTAAGAGGTAAGAAAGATCCGTAGATGATTGAGCAAAGCCAATGTTTGAGCCAAATGCCACTACCCCGATCAATAGAAGAGAGAGTAGCCGTTGGGAAGCCACGCGCTGAAGAATAAACCTTTTCAAGAAGTAACCACTTTCTAATTAAGCTTTTTTGGGCGTGCTAACTGGTTTTTTCCGAGGACGTTTTTTGCCGTAGGAACCACTATTGATTTTTCCTTTTTTGCTTCGTTTGTCTCCTTTTCCCATCGATAAACCTCATATTTTTGTGTTGAATTCGAAGTATACGCGCTGGGATTGATTGCTTCCACTTTGGGGAGAGAATGAATCAAATAAGCAGGAAATTCGACTCTTTGGCGCTCGGAAACGAATCCTGCCAAAACACGTAGCATCCTCGAATACAAGGGGCCCTATATTTAGGTCACCAGTTGAGAATTTGCCGGCTTTTACCTTACGTTGAAATCCACATCGGATACCCTTACAAAAATGGCTGCTAACCCAAAAGACATCACACTGTCCATCCGACCTGAGTCGCGCGTCGATTTAATTGACGTGTCAGAACGGGTTACTAACGAAAAAGAAGACTTTTTCGAAGAGTATCAGAAGAGTGTTTATGCCTCTCACCATACTACAGCCGGCTATTTTGAGCAGAGCTTTGCAAACAGGCTAAAAAACGACCCCGGGGCACTAGAGGCCTACGTCGGGACGTTTAAAAAACTGTTTCCACCGAACGCGGATTACCGACATGACCAGATGGAGCTCAGAGATGAGCTTTCTGATGCCCAAAAGCTAGTCGAGCCAAAGAATGCAGATTCTCATCTCACTTACATCGGGTCAGGACTTGAAAACTGTGTTACCTATTTGAATGACCGGAAATCCCCGGTGTACTTCATTGACTTAGACGGAACGAACGGCAAGGAGCATAGAAGCCGCAAAACAACCATTGTTGGCTACAATTCTGAAACGGTGCTGCAGCGTCAGCGCATGGACATTCAAATGTCCAACCACCCGATAGATTCTATCAACCTATGGGATGAGCGTGTTGGCGTATTAGCTCAGTTGGAAGAAAAGATCAAGGAACTGGGTATAGAAAAAGGGCGCATCGATCTTTCCTTAGACCCTGAAGAGAAAAATACGGGACTCACCGTAAACGAGTACGAAACCCTACTCATGCGTCACGACTTGGTCGAAGTCCTTGAAAACCCAGTCCGCTTTATGGCGCAGCGCGGAGTAAACATGCTCCGGGATCCTGGAGCCATCAAGGAAAAAGCCAAGGACTACATGAAATATGACCTAGTCCACGTGGTCAATGAGTTTATTGATTCAATGGGCCTAAGCGAGTCTCTTATCGAGCGGATCATTGACAAGTTTTTTCAGGTCCCAGCAAAGAGATTCCTTCGCATGAAGCGTGGAGTCAGTCTGATTGTCTCTGACGACGAAACAGGCAAAGGACGCATCGTGTCGGGAACGTATCAGAGTCCTATTCTGGTACAGTGGCGCAAGGCTGAAGATCGCCTTCGTCATGTAAATGTCACCTTTACCCGGTTCGAATAATCTCAGATCAACGACTTGGATTGGACTCCATCAACCGGAATACAGGTTCCGGAAATCCAACTCGCCCGATCTGAAGACAGGTATGTCACGGCATCAGCCACTTCTTCTGCTTTGCCGAATCGTCCCAACGGGATGTTGTCTCCTATGAATGCCTTCATTCCTTCTGGATCTGAAATGCATCGCTTATCCCAGCTACCGCCGGGAAATCGAATGGATCCGGGAGCTACGGAGTTAACTCGAATACCATCCGCTGCTAGTTCAACAGCCATGATCTTTGATGCGCTAATCAAGGCCGACTTTGTGCTGTTGTAGATAGAAAGTCCTGGACCACCGGCTTCTCTCCCAAAAATGGAAGTGATAAAAATAATGGATCCGGACCCTTGCTGTTTCATCGTCGGGAGTACGGCTCTCGACGTATTCAGGTGGGACTTTAAATTCAACTCGATAATGTCCTGCCAATCTTGATCCGACGTATCGGCAAACTGTCCCCTACGATTTCCACCGGCGTTTCCTACAAAAACATCGATTGAGCCGTATGCATCCAGCGTTTTTTGGGTTAGCACCTCACCAGCATCGGCATCCGTAATATCTAAACATACCTCCACGACTTCTGCGCCCTTTTCGCGTAAGGCTGCTGCAGCGCTTGCTAGGGCCTCTTCTCCCCGCGCACAGATAGTAAGCTTACACCCTTCATCGGCTAATCCATGAGCAATAGCATTTCCAATTCCACGGCTTGCGCCTGTTACGATGGCAACTTTGCCTTGTAATCCCAAGTTCATTTAATCTGGCTCCTTTAGGTGTATGCGACCCTTGAAAATATCAAATTACTAGCTTCTAAAATAGCGATCTTTCACAGGACCGGTGCGTACCTGCTTGACCGAAAGACAATATATTTTTTACGATGGATTACAAACCGCTTTTTGCAGACTTAAACGATGCCTCAGATGTATGGGTGTACGTTTCCACCGAACCCCTCTCAGACGACCAGTCTCAAGCATTATTACGCTCGCTGGCAACATTTTCTGAAGGATGGTCATCCCACGGGCGAGCTGTTCATGCGGGCTATCAAATTATCGATTCCCAGATTCTCATTCTAGGTGCCTGGATCGATGGCGGTGATATTTCCGGATGCGGAATTGACAAGTCGTTACATCTAATTGACGGATTTGCTGCAACACACGGTTTTTCTTGGCTAGATGCGCTCTCTGTCGTGTACAGGAATACATCAAACCAACTCAAAGTCGTATCCAGACCCGCATTTCGGCAACTGGTACGTAATCAAACGGTTACTGCAGAAACTATCGTGCTTGATCCCACCCTCCGCGTTCTATCGGATATACGCGCCGGTATGTTGGAAAAACCAGCCTCAGAAAGCTGGCATTCGATGGTTTTTCAGATTCCTCAGCTAACTGCCATTTAACCCTAAGCTACAACGTGCCAGATTTTGACCCACAAACAGAATTATCATCCTTCGATGGCGGTTTATTTGACCGTAGAGATCTGATTGTAGCTAATCTGTTTTTGATTAGTGTTGTAGCTCTCGGTACACTCGGATACACCCTAATCGAGGGCTGGCCGTGGCAGGACAGTCTGTATATGACGTTCATTACGTTGACCACAATCGGATTTGCTGAGGTTCATGAGCTGTCCTCGGGTGGTCGCTTCTTTACAATTTTGGTTGGTTTAACGGGTATCGGCAGTGTGGCTTTTATTGCAGCTCGGACTGCACAAATTCTGCTGAATACGCAAACCTTTCGACACAGAACTATGGTGAAAATGGTAAACACGGTATCAGATCACTATGTCCTTGCCGGTTATGGTCGCATCGGGCAACGAATAGCCCAAGATCTACATCGAAACGGCGTTCCATTCGTAGTTATTGAAGCCAACCCCTCAAAAGCAGGCTCCCTAGAGACATCGGGGTTACCCTATATTCAAGGCGACGCCGAAGATGAGACGGTGCTTCAGAAAGCAGGAATTTCGCGTGCCAAAGGACTCATTTTAACGCTGCCTGAGGACCGTGCTAACGTATTTGCGACGTTGGTTGCACGAGAATTGAATCCGGACTTGTTCATCCTGGTGAGAACGGATACCCACTTGAACAGGCTCAAACTAGTTCGGGCAGGTGCGGACAAAGTAGTGGCGCCTTATGAAATTGGAGCCGATCGGATGGCGCAGGTTCTGTTACGCCCAAACGTTGATCGTGTCATGGAACGCGTCCTCATGGCGAGTGCCATGAATTTCAACATGGATGAAGTGGATGTACAGGAAAACTCCCCGCTGGCAGGGAAAACATTGGTAGAAGCGCAATTCAGACAGCGATTTGATGCCATCGTTGTGGCCATTGTCAATGGAAGTTCGCTGAACATCACCTTCAATCCTGACCCGCATGAAACGATTAGGCCGAAGGATACTCTCATTTTTTTGGGTAGCAATGAGATGATTGATCGCCTGAAAAAGGACGGATGCACGGCTAATTAACGTAATTGAGACCGGTACGATTATTGATCCTTTTCTGAAAAACAGAACCGAATCACCTGAAGGTGCTATGCGACTATTACCTGCTTTTATCTTTTTTCTTGTAAGCCTATTTACGGTTCAATCAGTTCGGGCCCAGTTTTATCTCAACCAAGGAGAGTTGGCCGAGATCATGCAAGAGTGCTCTCCCGATTTAGAACGTCTTCCGACTGTACAGTACAAGTTCAAGATGTTGTACAATTCTCGCGACAATAATGTGCTAGCGAGAAATACATTTTACAAAGTCATTGGTAAGGGCGACGTGAATAAAGGCCGGTCGCGATCTCTTCTGGTAGGGCTACTTAACAGAAAGCTGATGCACCAAACTCAAATTGGTGATACGCTTATCGTACCAGATCAATGGGATTTAGATTTCTGTGCATACTCCCCCTTCCCGCGTTTCTATGCTGGAGGCCTATCATTCGACAAGTTGTTTGTCATTGATAAGTCTATACAGGCGTGGGCAGCTTATGAAAGTGGAAGGCTGGCTCGATGGGGCATCGTAAACACAGGAGATCCCCAACACAGAACTCCCAATGGACGGTTCAACTTCAATTGGAAGACCGAGTATCGAGTTTCTTCTCATTCTCCCGTTGGAGAGCCATGGGAAATGTATTGGGTATTTAATTTCGTTGAGTCCCGAGGCATACACATCCACCAATACCCTATGCCATCCGGTGGTCCAATGAGTCATGGATGCGTACGCCTTGTGGATGAAGATGCAAAATGGATCTATAATTGGGCGGATGGATGGAAGAAAGGAAGCAAAGGATTTAAATCAGGCTTTGGGACGATTGCCTCACCCGGGACTACGGTTCTCGTAATCGGTAAGGATCCTCTTGGAACGCCGAGTACATTTAATATAGAAGGTCGCGTTCCTTCTGTGCGACAGGTAATGCTCCCCGCTCATCCATTTGATGTGCCGCCAGGTACTAGTCAACAAAAGTTCTTCGATCGCATTCGCAGGATGTAAGACTTAGTTAATCAGCGAAAAGAGACGACTGAATCGCGGCAGCATCGCTTCTGCATCCCACGAGAAGTACACCAGTAGGGCTTTTCCAACAACGTGATCTCTGGGAACGAATCCCCAAAAGCGGCTGTCTTCTGAGTTGTCCCGATTATCGCCCATAACGAAGTAGTAGTCTTGTTCGAACATGTACGACGTGGTTTGGGCACCGTCTATTAAAAACGTCCCCTCTGGTCCCATTGTGGCCGAGTGTCCCTCGTACTTTGTAATGACGGTCGAGTATTCTTCCCAAGACTTCGGAGTTAGCTCTACAGTCATTCCCTGAGCGGGGATGGTCAACGGTCCAAAGTTATCTGGAGTCCATCCTCTGCCAGGTGGGTACATGTTGGCATCGTAGATCGAGTTTGCAGAAGCAACAGCGGGCTCAATCCTATCCACTCCCGGCCATGTGGCAATTACTTCAGTTGCTTCGGGTGTCGCTACTAGCTGCACGACGGATTGGTCTTGGGCAAAGACATCAGTGATCCCTAGCTCATTAAGGGCAGCGCGATTTAATTGAATACGCGGGTCTGTTAAATAGACCAACCAATATTGCTGCATCCCGATCTTCAGATTGAGCGCCGCATCATTTACGTGAACCTGCTTATCCTTGAGCGCAATCGTCTCTCCTGGAAGCCCCACAACACGCTTTATATAGTGCATGCGGCGCTCAATTTCCTTTACGTCGTCTGCCGGCCAATTGAATACAATTGCGTCATCACGCTTTACGTCCATAAAACCCGGTACGCGAGTGAACGGAAAAGAAAGTCCTTTCAGATAGATCTCAGTGAAAGGAATCCCGATAGTCATGGGAGTTCGCGTTCCATAATGGACTTTGCACACAAACAGATAATCACCGACCAACAGATTTTTTTCCATCGAGGGCGTAGGAATCCTGAATAGATCGAAAAAGAGG
>DKOG01000090.1 GCA_002469915.1 Bacteroidetes bacterium UBA7368 | reverse complement strand
CTTTTCTACTCATTTTGTGGCAGATCACTTCTCGCCTGAGGTTCTTGCTCACGAAGATCCCGAAATGGATCAGGCCATAGCCATAGCAGCCGCCCTCTATGTGGATTCGCACCACGCTCCAGAACAGCCGGTTGCTGCGCCAATCGGATTCAGTGCCTGGAAAAAGAATCGCTCCGAGCTCGATTAGACCCAGGCTTGCTCAAGCTCAAGTCCCTGTGAAACCAGCCAATCAGTCACGGCCATAACGGCTTCTCGGACTCCTTTCGTGGTCATAGGATCTCCAAAAGGCTGTAGACTGACATAAACGCCATCCTTTTTGGGCCAGGCCTGAATGAGCAGTTCTTGTCTCATGTCAGGCTCTTCTGTTGTCGCCTTAAACAACAACCCATCGGAAGCCAGGTCTCGATATGCTTCCAATACAATGGCGTGACCGCCTTGAAAGGAACGTACTTGCTTGGTGAAGGGCCCCACGTCTTTGAGAGAACCTTTCAGGGATGCATGTTGCATATCAATGGCGGTAATGAGTCGTGGCGCAGAGGGAATAACCTTTGTGCATCTGAACTCGGCGTGATAAATAGGTTTGTTCTGATCCAGCCATTTTCGGGCATACTTGGTTTCAAGTGTAGCTGGAGGCGGATCTCCGGGAATCACCTCAAAACAACCAGACTCTTTACCCTGTTCGACTGAAAAGGAGTAGTACTCGGGATGATCCGTCGTCAAAAAAAGCGACCCACCCTTGACAAGACGAGAGGAAAGAATCTGAAAGAAAGGCGCCTGAAGTAGCCTATTCTTGAAGTGCTTTTTCCGAGGCCAAGGATCAGGGAAATTGACAAAAACTCGATCCAGAGAGTGTTCTTCGAATACGTCTCTGACCAAAAATCGGGCGTTTCCTTTGAAAAGGCGCACTTCACTAATTCCGTTTCGCTTCATTCTGCGATACGTACGCCACACAGACCCAAGGGACACTTCGGCCCCAACAAGATTCCATTCTGGATGGGTCAGGCCTAAGTGCTCCAGATAGTGCCCACCACCAAAACCGACCTCTAGCACCAACGGACCTTCTCTTTCAAAAAGGGTAGTGGCAGGGGTCGGAGTCGCGAGCTCTCCGGCTTTAAGAATGATATCGTGTACTCTATCCATGGCCGACGATTTTACGCACCCGCAGGTTCTGCACCAAGTGAGGATTCTGTTGATGTTGATTTCCAGCCCTTAATCACGGATTCAGCCTTAGCTTCCATGATGACGAGTGCCGGTACGATAATCATGATAATAAACGTGGCAAAGAGAATACCAAACCCAAGACTGGCTGCGATTGGAATCAAAAATTGAGCTTGCAGACTGCGTTCTAAAATCAAGGGGAGCACACCCACAAACGTAGTCACAGAAGTCAACATAATAGGCCGAAAACGCACCTTGCCTGCATTAATTACAGCCTGCTTAACATCGAGGCCCTTCTCGCGCTCCTTGTTCACGTAATCGATAAGGACCAACGAATCATTGACCACTACTCCGGCCAATCCAATGATTCCAAAAATGCTCAAGATGCCAACGGCGAGGCCCATAACGATATGTCCCACAAGCGCCCCGATAATCCCGAAGGGTATGGCCGCCATAATGATTAACGGCTGGGTGTACGACTTGAACGGGATCGCAAGAAGCGCATAGATCATGAATAACGCAATCAAAAAGCCGATTTTAAGCGAACTTATGGCATCCATTTGCTCTCGTTGCTCACCCTCAAAAGAAGCATTGAATCCGGGGTAGTTCAGACCTATGCGAGGTAAAATGGTTGATTCAAGAATAGATATTACCTCATCTGAAGCAACAATATCCTCATTCACTTGGGCGGAAATGGTTGTCACCTGACGTCGGTCTCTGCGACTGATTGTAGACGAACCAAATCCAATGGAAGCTGATGCAATTTCAGAAAAGGGAATCTGTTCGCCGCCCGCGGTACGAATTCGAATGTTATCCAGGTCAGATAGCGCATCTCGTTCATCCTGCGGCAGTCGAATCATGACGCGCACGTCATCTCGACCACGCTGCACACGCAGCGCCTCGTTTCCATAGAACGAGGCGCGCACTTGCCTAGCTAAATCATCCAGCGAAATACCGAGCATCTGGGCGCCCGGCTTCAGCTCCAACATCACCTCTCTTTTTCCCGGCACCCGATCATCTTCAATTTCATAGGTACCGGAGAACGATCGGATTTCATCTTTGATTTCTGCGACGGCTAGTGCCAAGTCCTCTGCATTCGTGGTCGACACCTCGAGCTGAATAGACTTGCCAAGAGAGATGAGAGAGGATTGGTATTGGATCGAGCGAACCGCCGCCAGATCTCCGACGGCCTCTCTCCAGCGCGTTTCAAATTCGACGGCGGGGAGTTCTCTGATTTCAGATGCCAACAACTCAAAGTTCACCTCTGCTAGCGTGGGATCAGTATATCCGGCTCCACCCGCTGAAACGGGTGCTCGATCGAGCGTGGGTTGCGAGCCGACAATAGACAACACGTTGGAAACCACCGGAGGATGATCTTCATCTAGTTCAGACTGAATTTGAGCAGCGACCTCGTGCCCTTTTTCCTCCATTAAGGCTGCAATTTCGATGGTCTTCTCTACCGGTGTACCCTCCGGCATTTTGACCAAGGCGACCACATTGTCTCCCTCAATATTGGGAAAGAACTCAAATCGGACCCAGCCCGCCCCAACCGTTCCGACAGACAACATGATGATTGATATGCCAGCTAATACTACATAGACATAATGCTCGGTCACAAACTCCAACGTGCGATGGAGAGGCCCGTTAATATTCCATTCTACCAGTGCACTAATCTTGTTCTGAATACGCTCGAGTCCACGGGAAAACATGTTTTTTGCTCTTCCACGCGTGAACTTGAAGTGGCCAAGGTGAGCCGGCAAAATGAAAAGAGACTCGATAAGGGAGATCGCCAGTACGGTGATCATCACTGTAGGAATCTGCTTCATCATCTTTCCAATGATTCCAGGAACGAAGAGTAGCGGTGTGAAGGCTGCCATTGTGGTCAGTACAGCAAAAATGACGGGTCGGGCAAGCCGAACAGTGCCTTTAACGGCTGCGTCTTCCGCTTCCAATCCATTTTCTTGCTCGACAAACACATTCTCGCCAACGACGATGGCATCGTCCACCACAATTCCAAGAGCCAGAATAAACGCTACCAAAGAAATCAAATTGATGGTCGCACCGATATATACCATCACAGCAAAGGTGCCAATGAACGAAATGAAGATCCCAGCTGAGACCCAAAAGGCAAGGCGTGAATTTAAAAAGAGTCCTAGGGCCAAAATGACCAGAGCAAGGCCCATGGCTCCATTCTTCAGCATGAGTTCGTAGCGGCTCCGCAAGAGCTTAGCTTCGTCTTGCCAAACAGAGACGGATATCCCTTCCGGAATAGATAGTGTTTCAACATAGGCGTACACCTCATCGATGACATCGAGCACGCGCTCATCGGATGTTCGATATATTTTTAGAAACGCCGCCTGCTCGCCATTAAATCGAGAAATGGCATCGGACTCCTCAAAACCGTCCCGAACCGTGGCGATATCACCTAAATAAAGCGTGCTTCCGTCAGAAAGCGCCCTGACAGGTATTTTTTCAAAATCGCGTCCAGAATACGCCTGTCCCTTGGTGCGGATCAGAATATCTTCTCCGCTTGTTTCAATCGAACCACCTGGAAGGTCTAAGCTTCCGCGTCTCACGGCCCGAGTTACGAAGTCCAATGTCAGTCCATAAGACCGCAAGGTTTCCTCCGAAATCTCGATCGCCAATTCATAATTTCTCGTGCCGCCCACTTCAGCGAACGAAACACCACCGGATGCCGTCAGCTCATCTTTCATCCGATTAGTGAGCTCTTTTAGCGTTCGCTCAGGCACATCTCCATATACAGCCAACTGAATGGCCTGCCGCCGGGTCGTTATCTCCGTGATTTCAGGCTCCTCAGCCTCCGCGGGAAACGTCGTGATTCTATCTACTTCGGACTTTATTTCGTCCAGGATGTCTGCAATATTTTCTCCCAATTTCAGCTGAGCTGTGATGACTCCTAAGTTTTCAGCCGCTACAGAAGAGATTTGTCGAATGCCATCTACACCTTGGATCTTCTCTTCGACCCGGCGCACAATGGACTCTTCGACTTCCTCAGGAGAAGCGCCCAAATAGGGTACTCTGACCTGAACGGAATCTAGGCTGGCTTCTGGAAAGACCTCCTGTACAATCGTGGACACACTTACAAATCCAACCAGTACGATAAAAACCATCAGCAAGTTGGCAGCAACCCGATTTCGGGCCATCCATTCAATTGCTCCTTTCATAACGTTTTCAGTTCTTCTTTTCTAATTGGATGGCTATCGAGCTGCAACGGTGCGAACGGACATACCATCCGTCACCACAGCGGGCGTACTTACGACCAGTTGATCTCCGGAGCTCAGACCTGCCGTAACAATAGCTGATTCGCCCCTTTGAGTCAGAATCTGAATAGGCCGAAAGTGCAACCTACTGTCGCGCACCACCCAGACCATGCTTCCTTCCCGAACGGCCAATCTTGGGATTTCGATAAACGTATCGACTTGCTGCGCATCAATCATCACATCAGCATACGAGCCCATGAGCAGAGGTGAGTCGCCCAAATAGGGGTTTGGCACCTGAATAACTACACGGTAGGAGCGTGTAGCCGGATCCAAAGCACCTTCTATGCGCGCGAGGAACCCTTCTCGGGTAGCACCGCCTACCTTGACCCGAGCCCTGGGTCTAGATTGTAGATTATCGATAAGGGCCGCCTCTTCGGCTCTGAGCGGCACCATAATTTCAGCCATATCGGTGCTGTACAAACTTGCAATGACCTGACCGGGTGCTAGAACCTGGCCAATTTCAGCTGCCTTCGTTCGAATCTGCCCACTAAATGGGGCTGTAAGGCGAGTTCGGTCTAAACGGGTTCTGGCATCTCGCAGTCTGGCTTCAGCGGCAGCAAGCGCTGATTCAGCAAGCTTCAGCTGAGGCTCTCGAAATACAAGACTACCCAAATCACCTGCTTTCGGTGCTTCTATTTCTGGATTACGCGATTTGAGACGACCCCACTCGTCTCGTGCAATCTGCGACTCCTCACGGGCCATGATTACCTCAAAGCGACGTTGAGTGACCTCGGCCTCGGCCATAGCCACGGCATTTTCATAGTCTGAAGGGTCTAGTTCCAACAAGACCTCACCCTTACGAAACGATCCGCCGGGCACGAAGTGATCCGACGTGCGAATGACTTTTCCTTGCACTTGCGCAGAGATAGGCGCCTCTTTTTGAGGTCCTACACTGCCGCTTCCTGTCACATGGATCATACCAGACTGATCGTCCACCGAAATGGTCTGAACGATCGGAGCTAGCTCGACGCGGTCTTCCTTGGGGGGCTCAGGCCGTAGCGCGATCATAAGTGTTAGGCCGATAATGCCAACAGCAATAATGCCTACACCGATGAGGATAGATTTGAATCGTTCTACAAATGACATAATCTTGTCTGAATTTGGTCTGTAAAGTGGAGTTTGGGAAAGGGGTGTCTGTTTACTCGACCCACTTCCCACCGATGGCTCGGTAAAGCGTCAGGCGAGCCAACGTGTTAGAACGCTGCGCCGTCGTCATCGCCGTTGCTGCTCGAAGGTGATTAAGCTCAGAATCAATGAGACTTCCGTAATCTCCGACGCCGCGAGCAAAACGACGATTCATCAGATCCAAAGATGCCCCAGCGGCATTTAAGGAAGATTGAGATGCGCTGTAGCGCTGTTGTTCAGCCGAAAGGAGCACGAGTGCGGCAGAGACGTCCCTGAACGCAGTTAAAATTGCTTTTTCGTAGGCCAGTGCAGCCTGTTCATATTGAGCCCAAGCGACTTTTACGGCAGCGCGCCGCGCGCCTGCAGCAAAGACGGGAGCCGTCAGCGAGCCCCCGAATAACCAAAATTTTTGTGAGGTCTGTGCCAGATCCCCAAGCGTATTGCTCTGCGTTCCGCCACTAGCGGTCAGCGAAAATGAAGGAAACTGTTCGGCTCTGCGAACCCCAATCATCTGTCTCGTCGCCTCCATACGTGCTTCGGCTGCCATTACATCGGGACGAGATCGTATCAACTCGGAGGGCAACATATCTGGGAGCTGGGGCAGAGCGGGAAGGCTAAATACACCCTCTGTTATGAGACCCATCACCTCACCCGGAGTACGACCCAAAAGAATGCCCAATCTGGACTGGGCATCAAACAAGCTAGCTTCTACCAATGGAGCCTGCGTTCGCAACTCATCAAAGGATTGCTGTATCGCATACAACTCAAATGAGGATGCCAGACCGCGCTCGTATCGGACTGCTGTCAATTCTTGCCGCTCTTCCAGCAAGTCTACTTGCTGCTCTATGGCAGCGAACAGATGCTCTTGATCACGAATTTCGAAGTACGTGGCAATGACTTCTGCGATGATGCCCATGCGAATAGCTCGGTAGTCCGCCTGAACGCCTATCCAGTTGCTTAAAGCCGCTTTCGAAGAGGCTCTAGCCTTGCCCCAAATATCTAGTTCATATCCCAATGTGAGCGATGCCGAGTAGGACGTCACATCAAAACGGTCTGGAAACCCGGGTATAGAGCCGGCAAACCGACCCGTTGGCCCGGTATTGGTAGGCGTGTTTTGACGCGAACCGTCTACGCCTGCTTGTATGCCAGGCAACTGAGCCGCTCTCGTGATTCGGTGTGCTTGTTGAACCTCTAGCACTCGAGAGGCGGCCATCTCCAAATCTAGATTGACCACAAGAGCGGTGTCAATGAGGGCATTGAGCTGAGCATCACCAAACGCTCGCCACCAGTATTTCGCACTGACGTCTTCGCTGAAATCAACCCCGTCCGCATCAAAGGACTCAGGGAGACGGGACTCGGGCGCCGTCACAGACGGCGCCATGGAACATGAACTAAGCCCAAAAGCCAGCGCAATACACAGTAGTCCGATCCGTGAATGCATGCGAAATGCAGATTCCTTAATTGGATAGTCCATTGTACAGTATGTCGAATAAGTGTTGTTTTCTCTCGGCCAAGACCTTCTCCGGATGCTCTACTATGTCCGGCATTAAGGTTGAAAAGACGGGCGCTGCTAGAAAAAAGAAGATGATTGAGCCCATTAAAGTCATGGTAAAATGCATGGGATGAACAGACCGAATCTCTCCCTTGTCTACCGCTTCGCGAATTCGTTCGGCCAGCACACCTGGCGCACTACCAAGACCCGTTCCTTTGGACTCCTCCAAAATGCGACGAACCACATGCGCACCGCTCAGATTCTCATGCGTCCACAGCCTATTGACATCAGGATGCTGGACGTGCTCATCCAGTAGCGCGTCAATAATTCCTTTGAGCATCTGCTTAAAAGACTGCTCCTTGCTCGTTTCCGATTCGATGACCGAAAAAAAGTGCCCGTGAACGTGACGAAATACAGCCTCGTACAGTGTGTCCTTATTACGAAAATAGTAGTGCAACATCGCTTTGTTGATGCCAGCCTCGTCTGCTATTTCCTGCATACGGGCACCATCCTTCCCCTTTTGCCCAAATACGCAAAGCGCAGCCTTCAGTATCTGGGTTTCCGTTTCGCTAGACCCCGCTATATGTCCCATAACTAGCTCTATTTCTTAATTCCTGATCCTTAAGGACCCTACCATATGGTTTAACCATATGTTTCAACCATACAGTTAACAAGGCGTCGAAAGAAAAGCCGAGTCCTTTGGACTCGACTTCCCTGATCGAACCTAATCTATTCTTCGTCTTCTACATCTGGCTGACGTTGGCCCAATTCGCGATCTACCAAGAATATCCCTTGTCCTGAGTCGCCAGCAAGACGGAGACTATCTACGATCCCCTCTGCATTTTCCTCTTCTTCAACCTGCTCATCAATAAACCAATGCAGCAACGTTTGAAGGGCATAATCTTTTTCTTCAACAGCGACTTCGTATAACTCGTGTATCAGCTTCGTTATATGGCGCTCGTGATCTAAAACTTGTTCAAATGCATCCAACGCGCTATCGAACGTAACGACAGGGTGGGACAAGTCGAACAGAGCCGGGGTCTGACCACGACGGATGAGATGATCAAATAATTTCAATGCATGAGAGGTTTCTTCCTCCCACTGAATACGCATCCAGCTTGCAGCTCCACTCATTTTTTGCTCTTCAAAACGAGCTGACATGGCCAAATAAATATATGCTGACTGAAATTCGGCCTGAATCTGCTTGTTGACGGCCTCTAATGTTCTCTGCTTCATAGTTCTTCTCTCTTGATAATCACCTAAGTAAGTAACCTACGAACTGACCCAGCTTCAGATCTCCACAATTAGTGGATTCATCGGGAATGAACAAAACCACCACCAAACGGGTAGTAGAGCCTCTTCTCGTAAAAAGACCCAAGTTAAGCGCCCGCAGATCGATACCAGTCCTTACTTTCACGTTGATTAACTAAGGTTGGAATGGCGTACACATCACGTATTCTCTGGGCAGACGACGAAATTGATCTCCTCCGCCCGCATATTCTCTTTCTCGAAACACGCGGTTATGAAGTAACCAGCGTTACAAACGGATCTGATGCCATCGAGCATATCCGAAATGGCCGCTTCGATGTCGTCCTATTGGATGAGCAAATGCCCGGCATGGGTGGCCTTGAAGCGCTAAACGAAATCAAAGATCTGGCTCCTGACATTCCAGTAGTCATGATTACGAAAAGTGAAGAGGAGCGCATCATGGAAGAGGCACTCGGAGGAAAAATATCCGATTACCTCACCAAGCCGGTAAATCCGAGTCAGGTATTGCTCACATGCAAACGCATTCTGGATGGTCGCCGCATCGAAAGTGAGGCAGCATCTCAGAATTACCTACAGTCATTTGGCCAAATCACTAGTGCTTTGACGAACCCGATGGAGCATGCCGATTGGGTATCACTCTACGAAAAACTCATCCGGTACGATGTCCAATTGGATGCTGATGAAGGGGTTCGCCAAGTATTAGAAGACCAATATTCAGAGGCCAACCGCGCGTTTTCCAAATACGTCGAGGACTCCTACAAACGTTGGATTTCAGACGTGGATAGTGCGCCCGATACATTTCGTCCGGCCCTTTCCCATGAGGTGGTTCCTCGGTGGGTCATGCCCCACTTGAAGTCCGAAAAGCCGGTCATTTTCTTCGTTATCGATTGCATGCGCTTTGATCAGTGGTTGGAGTTTGAAAAGCTCCTCTCCCCCCTCTTCAACGTTGAGAGAGACACTCATTTCGGTATTTTACCCACGGCTACGCCGTATTCCAGAAATTCCATTTTTTCCGGACTCTTACCCCGAGACTTAGCCGATCAGTATCCACGCATGTGGGCCGATGGAGAAGACGACGAACACTCCAGAAACCGCAACGAAGAGGAACTACTAAACGATTTACTGAAGCGTAAGCATGTCAAAGCGCGGGTCCGCTACGACAAACTCGTTGCTTCCAAAGATGGTAAAGAGTTTCAACAATCCGTACATGATCTGCTGCAATTCGATTTGAGTGCAGTTGTCGTCAACTTTGTAGACATCTTGGCTCACAGCAGATCAGATTCAGCCGTGCTCAAGGAAATCGCACCCGATGAACGAGCCTATCGTTCATTGACTAAAACCTGGTTTGAGCATTCTTGGCTGTACCAGTCTTTTCAGCAGCTTGCTGCCAGTGATTGTACCATCGTAATAACAACAGACCACGGTGCCATTCGAAGTTTACACGGCACCAAGGTGATCGGCGACAGGGAAACATCGACGGCGTTACGATACAAATACGGGCGCAATTTGAAGTGTGATCCGCGTCATGCCATTCTAGTCAAAGATCCGGAGTCTTTTGGCCTGCCGGTAAACAATCGAAGCAACAATTTCATTATTGCGAAGGAAGACTACTACTTCGTGTACCCGACAAATTACCATCAGTACCTGAACAAGTATCGGGACACTATGCAGCACGGCGGGATTTCCATGGAGGAAATGATTCTGCCGGTAATAACGATGAAGCCCAAGCGGTAAGACCATGTCCAGCCCGTCTGATTTATTTCCTCAAACGAGCTCTTCTGAGGCCGAAACGCGTGCTGTAGGTAAGCAATTTGGGGCACGGCTCGCGATCGGAGACGTAGTCGCATTGGTTGGTGATCTAGGTGCGGGAAAAACGCAGTTTGTAAAAGGAGTTGCTGAAGCGTTCGGAATTTCTCCGGAAGACGTTTCGAGCCCAACCTTTACGATCGCTCACGAATACGGCGGCCATATCCCCCTGTATCATCTGGATTTGTATCGCTTATCGGGCCCCGCTGAGCTTCAACAATCTGGTGTGGAAGAGTATTTTGATATGGATGGCATTTGTTTAGTCGAATGGCCCGAGAGAGCCGAACACTTGCTCCCGGAGCGGGTCCAAATCATCCGGCTCACCCATCTACAAGATGGCAATCGACGCATAGAACAGTTGTCCGTATGACTTCGTCTGTACAGCGCCTTTTGGAGCTACCTCGATATGCTAGCGACGGACCCCATGCCATTAAGCCCGGGTTTGACCGCATAGAATCCATTCTTGAATACATGGGAAGACCCGATCGAGAAATGGATATTGCATTGGTGGCCGGAACGAACGGGAAAGGATCTACGGCCTCTATGATGGCTGCGTGCCTCACTTCAGCCGGTTACAAAACCGCACTTCAGACGTCGCCGCACCTTCTACGCATCAATGAACGCATGCGCGTAAACGGATCTGATGCGCCTCAAGATTGGCTTGAGCGCGCTGCGGGCAAGCACCTGACGGCTTTTCGAGACATTGGAACGAGTTTTTACGAAGCTACGCTCGCGCTGTCTCTGCTCTGGTTTGCCGAAATTCACGCCACACATGCTGTGGTTGAAACGGGCCTCGGAGGACGACTGGATGCTACTAACGTTTTGGATGCGTCCGTTTCGGTGATCACGTCCGTGGATCTAGATCATACCGAACTATTGGGCGACACTATCGCTGCAATAGCGACCGAAAAAGCGGGGATTATAAAAGCCAGGAAGCCCGTTGTACTAGGAAATATGTATATCGAAGCGGCAAAAGTTATTTCAGATATCGCTCTGCAAAGAGAGGCACCCGTATGGGATTTTCAGCCTCTAGCTGCCACATATCCATCATTTCGGCTCGCGCTAGCTGGTCGGCATCAAGCAGATAATGCGTCAACGGCTTTGCGTGCGCTAGATGCTTGGGGTTTTGTTTTAGATGAAACAGCCCTACGAGAAGGCCTTGAACACACGCCTCGGTTAAGT